>CAZDXW010000005.1:25366-31439 GCA_964509485.1 uncultured Christensenella sp. | reverse complement strand
TTACCGTCACCGCGACGGACGCCGAAGGCGCGCACGACACCACCAGCTTTACGCTGCACATTCTCGCGCAGAACGACGCGCCGGTAGCGGTCAACGATACGCAATCGCTCAACGAAGATTCCTCCGCTGTTCTGGATTTGCTTGGCAATGATACGGACGCGGACGGCGACACAATTTGGGTGACCACCGTTTCCACCCCCTCGCATGGCTATCTTTCCCGTTCGGGCAATAACATTACCTATACGCCCTACTCGCAATGGAACGGCACGGAGACGCTGACCTACTCCATTTCGGATGGCCGCGCCACCGCGTCCGCGAGCATCGCGCTGACCGTGAATCCGGTCAACGACGCGCCTGTCGCCTGGGACAACTATGTAGCCCTGCCAAACGAAATCGGGCAGGCGAAGACGGATATCAACGTGTTGAGCAACGATTATGATCCGGATGGCGACACGGTGTACACCTATCGCATCGAGAGCCAGCCGGCGTTCGGCACGGTCTCGATCAATACCGACGGAACCATCTCCTATACGCGTACGGCGGTTTCGACAAATCCGAATGGAGCGGATTCCTTTACCTATAGCATTATCGACCGCGCGGACGAAGCGGCGACGGACAAACGTTCCGCAACGGCGACGGTCTACATTGGTGTTGTGTTCCATTCCTCGCTCTACACGTATGGCCGCTCCGTCACGTGCCTGGAGGATTGCGATCCGTTTGAGTTTACGCTCGACGTGAGCAACCCGACGCCGGTGGATTACGCGCTGACGATCAACACAACCTGCACGCTCGGCACGCTCACCGTTAAGCCGGGCACGACAAACACCGTCATCTTTACGCCGTATGCAAACGCTTACGGCTCGCAGAACATTACCTATACGGTTGCGAACGCGGGTAACACAGAGTCCGACACCGGTACCATCTGGTTGACCGTATATCCGGTTAACGATGCGCCGGTGATCGACAGCGCGCCGACCTCGGTCTCCATGCTGGAGGACGCGACAACGCCCGCTTCGTTTGACGTAACCTTCCACGACATCGACTGCACCCGGACCGACCTGCATTTCTACGTCTACACAAGGAGTGCTTCCACGAGCGCGCCCGTCGTGTTCCAGACCTGGTACTCCACGCAGGTGACGACGGAGGGTAAGACCGTTACGGTGCATCCGCTCTCCAACGTAAACGGCACCGGCGTGATCGTCGTTGGCGTCAGCGATGGGTTCACCTATGCGGAGAAGACGATCGACCTGACCATTACGCCGCAGGACGACGCGCCGATCGTCAGCGACATTTCGAGAACCATCCGCGAGGATTCGAATGTGCGCTTTGCCGCGCTGCCGAGCGATTATGAGGTGGACGGCGACGCGACAACCGTAACGATTGGTACCCCGCAGCACGGCACCGCGACGCTGCGCACGGACAACACAATTCTCTACACGCCAAACGCGAATTACTACGGTACGGACTCGTTCTCCATTACGGTAACCGACCAGACCGCGGCGGCGAAGTCCGCAACCGCGACGGCGACGATCACCATGCTCGCGGTCAACGACCAGCCAGCCATCAGCAATCTGGGGTATTACCAGACCACGCCGGAAGACACGTCCAAGACGGTTAACCTCACCGTTGTCGACGTGGACAACGACATGACGCAGAGCACGAGTTATACCTTCTCGTCGAGCGACAAGAGCATTGTCGAGGCGAAGGATATTTCAATTGCCCATGGAACGGGCAACAATATGATCATCACCGTCAAACCGGTGGAAAACGCATACGGAACGGTCAAGATCACCGTGACCGCATCGGACGGAACGCTCAGCGCCAAGTCGGCCTTCCAGCTCGTCGTGACGCCGGTCAACGATAAGCCGACTGCGGTGTATGACGAAGCAACCGTTGCGGAAGCGGTGTCCGACGGCACCGAGACGACCCCGCCAAAGACTACGAAGACCATGAACCTGCTTTCCAACGATTACGATGTGGAAGGCGGAACGCTCCGCATTGTCGCAATTACGAACGTGAAGAACGGCACCGTGGTCAACTCTGGCAGCGGACAGGTAACGGTGACCGCGCTGAGCGGCGACTTTAGCGGAGACATCACGTTTGACTATACCGTGATGGACCCCGGCGGCGAAACAGCGAGCGCAAGCGCAAAGCTGATTGTAACGCCGTCCAACGACCCGCCGCGCGCGGGCAACGACGCGACGACGATTGACGAGGACGCAACGCCGACCCTCAACGTGCTGGCAAACGACTCCGATCCCGAAGGCGAAGCTCTTTCGGTGACCGCGGTGTCCACTCCGGCGCACGGCACGGCGACCTTTACCGCAACGAGCGTCACCTATACGCCAACCAAGGATTACAACGGCAAGGATTCCTTTACCTATACGGTTTCGGACGCGAGCGGTGCCACCTCGACCGCTACGGTGTCCATAACGATTCGGCCGGTCAACGACGCGCCGGTCATCGCCAAGCACACGCTGAACAGCGGCGGTTGGACGATGCTGGAAGACGTGCCGAAGTCCTTCCACTTTGTGGTGAGCGACGCGGAAAGCCCGGTCAACAACCTGATCATCCGCATCTCCTCCGAGGATGGAACACTGATCAAGACCTCGCAGATTCAGCTGTCGACGAATGCCGCGGGGTATAAGACGATCTACGTCGTGCCAAACAAGGACGCGCATGGCACGGTGAACATTGACTTCTCCGTCAGCGACGGGCTCGAAACCACGACGGCGGTCTACCCGATTACGATTTCGAGCGTCAACGACGCGCCGGTCGTAACCCCGATGAGCCTGAGCGTGAAAGAGGATACCTCGCTGAGTGGAACGCTCACCGCGACAGACGTCGACAAGGACAGCTTCACCTTCTCGCTGGTGGCGTCCCATCCGCCGATTCACGGCACGGTCGTGATTCAGCCCAACGGTTCGTTCGTCTACACGCCGGACACGAACTATAACGGAACGGATCTGTTCGAAGTCGCCGCAGACGACGGTCAGCCGGAAAACAACATTGGCAAAGCCTACATCACCGTAGACGTGCTGCGCGCGAACGACCCGCCGACGGCGGTCGATGACGCGTATACCATCAACGAGGATACGGCGACGGCGCTGAACGTGCTGGCAAACGATACGGACGAAGACCTCGCCTATGGCGACAAGTTGACCATCCTTCGCGTTTCGAGCGCACCGAGCAAAGGCACGACCTCGATTGTGGACGGCAAAATTCTCTATACGCCTACGCAGAACCAGAACGGCACGGATACGTTTACCTACGTGATTGCCGATCAGGACGGCAAGCTGTCCTCCGCCGACGTGACGGTGACCATTACACCGGTCAACGACGCGCCCGCGAACGGAAACGACGTGGCCACGACGGACGAGGATACATCGGTTTCGATTGCAGTTCTTGAAAATGACGACGTGGATCAAATCACGAATCCCGAATTAGAGAAATTGACCATTATTGCCATAGAGCAACCGGATAATGGCACGGTAGTGATTAATCCGGACGGGCAAGGGCTCACCTATTCACCGAACGCGAACTACTTTAGTCCGTCGGGCACACCGGATGTGTTCTACTATGCGGTTCAGGACAACACTAGCCCGACGCCTGTGACTTTCTCCGTGTCGGTTACGGTTCGTTCGGTGAACGACGTTCCGACACTGACCGCCGCAACAGAGAACGGCCACTTTGCCGATGTAACGCTCAACGAGGACACCGTTTCCAATACAATTTCGTTTACCGTGTCCGACGTGGAGGACGCTCCGGACCAACTGACTGTTTCCGTTACGCACAACAACGGCGTGCTGCTGTCGCCGATCGGTGTGTCGTCGGACGGGAGCGGGGCATGCAGCTTTGTCATTGACTCGTATGACAACAAGGTTGGCACGGCTACCATCACGGTTAAGGTAAAGGATTCTGCAGGCGCAAGCACCGAGCAGACGTTTACGGTTACCGTCGATCCGGTCAACGACGCGCCCAGCGCGCAGAACGACGAGTATACGCTAGCAGAAGCTGCTTCGATTACGAAGGATGTGCTCGTCAATGACGACGTGGATACGCTCACCGGAAACGGCGGCGACGAACTGACGCTGCTTGGATTTATCGCGTCCGACGACAGCGTGGTGACCACGCTCAATACGACCTATGGCACGGCGAGCATCTCGAACAATCAGCTCGTCTATACCCATACGGCGAAGACCGCGGATAAGGCGAACTACTCGGAAACCTTCCAATATAAGATGCAGGATAAGCTCGGGCAGACGTCCATCGCGACCGTGAAGGTTACGATTACGCCGTACAACGACGCGCCGACGATTACAAACATCGCAAATCAGCCCAGCATGCTGGAGGACACGGCGGACGGTACGGGCGAAATCACCTTTGAGGTGACCGATGAAGAGGACAGCGACGATACGCTCGCGATTGCCAAGACTTCTTCGAACACCACGCTGATTCCGCTGGCGAACATCATCATTACGAATCCGGACAGCGCGACGGACCCCAGCGGTTCGCAGCGTACGGTGAAGGTGATTCCCGCGGCCAACCAGTTTGGCACGGCGACCATTCGCCTGACGGTGCGCGACGTGGAAGGCAAGACCGCCTACGACGAATTCACCGTAACGGTAACGTCCGTGAACGACGAGCCGCGAAACGGCAACGACACCGCGACGACGAACGAAGACACGCCGATTCTACTCAGCGTGCTGACGAACGACGACGTAGACCTCGTGACGAACTCCGCGACCGAGCACCTGACGATCACCGCGGTGACGCAGCCCGCGCACGGCACGGCGACGATCAGCTCGGATTCGCAAAAGATCACCTACTCACCGAGCCTAAATTACTTCAGCCCGACGGGTACGCCGGATACGTTTACCTACACGGTGCACGACAACGGCACCCCCGCGCTGGAAGCGACGTTTACCGTCTCCGTTACGGTCAATCCGGTGAACGACGCGCCGACCATCGATTTCCGCGGACTGACGACCTACACTGTGCAGGAGAAGACGCCGATTGAGGGAATTCTGTTCTATGTCAACGACGTGGATCACAACACGGATCTCTCGCTTGGCGCGTCCCAGGTAACCGTTACGGCCAAGAGCAGCAACACGATTCTGTTCAAGGACGGCGTGACCCTGACGAACGGCACGGGCAGCGACCGCTACCTGAAGCTAACGCCAAACGGCGAGTGGAACGGAACTTCGTACATCACCATTACGGCGACGGATGCGGCAGGCGCAAAGGCAACCTATAAATTCACGGTGGTCGTCTCCAACGTCAACGCCGCGCCAACGGCGGTTGCGGATACGCTCTCGGTCCCGGAGGATAAAGTAAGCAACCTCAGCGTGCTCACCAACGACACCGACCCGGATCTGATTACGAACCCGACGACGGAGAAAATCTTCGTCAACAGCGTGTCCACAACGAGCACGAACGTGGCAGTTTCAATTTCGACGGACGAAAAGAGCATCGTCGTCGACCCGATTGACAACTATAACGGCACGTTTACGCTCACCTATTCCATCAAGGATGTTGCCGGTCTGGTCAGCAACGATGTCGTTTCGACGATTACGGTGACCCAGGTCAACGACGCGCCAACACCCGCAGCCGACACGAAGGAAGTAAACGAGGACGAAACGGTTCCGATTTCGGTACTTGCAAACGATACGGATGTCGACCAGACGACCGGCCTCAACGCGAACCCGTCCGCGGAGGTGCTCAGCGCTTCCATTACGGAGACGGATCTGCTCAAGCCCGCGCACGGATCGATTTCGATCGCCAACAACGTCATCACCTACACCTCCAATGAGAACTTCAACGGAACGGATACGTTTGAGTACTATTGCAACGATGGCGAGGCCAAGACCAAAGCCACCGTAACGGTAACGGTCAACGCGGTCAACGATAACCCGGTTGCCGTGAAGGACGTTTCGAATGTGGACGAGGATCATGCCGCGTCGATGAACGTGGTCTCGAACGATACGGACGTGGACACCAATACGGCAATCAACCTCGCGACCGGCGCGCTGCAATACCTGACCGACATGACGCTCAAGACGTACTCGCTCAC
>CAZDXW010000005.1:0-25266 GCA_964509485.1 uncultured Christensenella sp. | reverse complement strand
GAGCACCATGGTGGTTTCGGACGTGGAGACGGATGCGTCGCTTTTGAGCGTAACGTTCGTCAGCAGCACAAACACCACGCTCGTGGACGGCAGCTGTGTGACCATCACCAAGGGTACAGATGGGAACCGCACGGTGACAGTTGACCCAAAACTCAATCAAAATGGCTCCACGACCATTAAATTGCAAGTGAAGGATGGCGACAACGCAATCACCGAAGTGACGTTTGTCGTCAACGTTGCTGCTGTCAACGACGCGCCCACCGCGCAGGTTACCTCCGCGACGACCGCAGAGGACACGGCCAAGACGGTTAACGTAGCTACTTTGATTGACGACGTGGACATCGCGACCAACGACGACGCGATCACCGTCTCCGTTGCAACGGGCGACGGTCCGGCGCATGGCACGTTCTCCATCAATGGAACGCAGATCACCTACACGCCGACGAAAAACTTCAACGGCACGGACAGCATCTACTACACCGTAACGGACAAGGCGGGGTTGACCGCGCGGGCGAAGATTTCGCTGACGGTGACCCAGGTCAACGATGCGCCAAGCCCCGTAAGCGACGCGGCGGAGGTCAACGAGGACGAGACGGTTCCGGTTTCGGTGCTCACGAACGATCAGGACACGGATCAAACCGAAAGCCTCAACGCAAACCCGACCGCTGAGGTGCTGAGCGCTTCCATCGCGGAAACGGATCTGCTGAAGCCCGCGCACGGCTCGATCTCGATTGCCAGCGGCGCGATTACCTACGATCCGGCAGACAACTTTAACGGTACGGACACCTTCGAGTACTATTGCAACGACGGCGAGGCCAAGACGAAAGCCACGGTTACCATTACGGTGAAGCAGGTCAACGATGCGCCGGTTGCCAAGGCGGACACGACGACCGCGCGCGAGGATACGGCGGTTACCTACAACGTGTTGAACAACGATACGGACGTGGACACGGACACCGCGCTGAACCTCGCGACGCCGCAGCACACGAAGGCGGAGTTCTCGATTACACAGATTGCGCTCACGGGCGGAACAAACGGCACGGCGAGCTTCTCCGGCGGATCGATCACCTTTACGCCGAACAAGGACTACGTCGGCACGCAGGTCATCTCCTATGAGATGAGCGACGGTCACGGACTGACCTCCTCCAGCACGCTGAGCGTGATTGTCGGGTCGGAAAATGACAATCCGGTTGCGGGCGACGACGAGATGTTCACGACGGAGGATCACGCTGTCACAATCAATGTGCTGACCAACGATACGGACGCCGACATCGGCGATACGTTGCACTTTGAAAGCTTCGTTGGCAGCGTCGCGTCCCTGCCGGGTACGTTTACGACGAACGCGAACGGCAGCATAACCTTCACGCCGCGCGCGAACTACAACGGCTCGTTTACGGTGGAATACTACGTGTCCGATTCGACGAACCTGACGGACATTGGTACGATCTCCATCTCTGTATCCGCAGTCAACGATGCGCCGGTGGCGCTCGACACGAGCGTGACGACGGCGGAGGACACGGCCAAGACAGTGGACGTGAATAGCCTCATCAGCGACGCGGACATTGAGACCAACGAGGATTCCATTCTGGTCTCGGTCGCTGCGGGCGACGGACCGGCGCACGGGAGCTATACGCTCAGCGGCACCGAGTTTGTGTACACGCCGACGAAGGACTTTAACGGAACGGACAGCATCACTTACACCGTTACGGACTCGCTGGGTGAAAAGGATACGGGCAAAATCTCGCTCACGATTACGGCGGTGAACGACCAGCCGACGACGAAAAACGACAGCGCGACGACGCAGGAAGACACGCTGGTTACGATTGACGTGCTGGATAACGATGCGGACGTGGACACCGACAGCGCGCTCAACGCAACGCCCGCCGCAAAGATCACCATCGACTCCGTCGGCACGGCGGCGCACGGAACCACGAAGATTGTGGGTGGTGCGATTACCTACCTGCCGAACGCGAACTACAACGGCACGGACAGCTTTACCTATACCGTGACCGACGGCGAACTGACGAAGTCGGCAAGCGTTTCTGTTTCGATTTCGCAGGTGAATGACTCCATCGTAGCCAAAGACGACGAAACCACTACGCCGGACGAAGACCCCGTTACGATTGACGTTCTGGCGAACGATACGGACGTGGACACCGACGCGGAGAACAACCTCGACGTGCTGCATAGCCGCAGTGACTTCGCTCTGACGGCGGTTGGCGCGGCGAGCAACGGAAGCACCAAGATTGTCGACGGGAAGATCCTCTACACGCCGGTTGACCGGTTTGCGGGCAAGGACAGCTTTACCTATACCGTTTCGGACGGCCACGGGGCAAGCAAAACCGCAACCGTAACGGTCACCGTGGTCAGCACCAACGACGCGCCGAAGATTGTTGAAGTGCCGAAACCGGCCGAGGGAACCAAGGCGATTCCGCCGGACCCGATTCGGGTGAGCTGGACGGGATTTGACATCGACGGCGATGAGCTGACTTACACGCTTGAGTACTTCGACGGCAAGGACTGGCTGCCCGCTGCGAGCGGACTGACGAAGACGGAGTATGACTTCACCATTCCGGACACGCTCAAGAGCACAAACGGACTGAAGTTCCGCGTCACGGCCTACGACGGCGCGCTCACGAGCGACTACGGCTATTCCGGCGCGGTCAAGGTGGACAAGGACGCGCCTACGGGTTCCGTCGTTTCGATGCGCACGGCGGATGGCCGCGCCTATACGGCGGGCACGTGGACGAACCAAAACGTCATCGTGCAAGCCTCCAGCGCGACGGATGCCTCCAACGTTTCGTACTACTACTCGTATGACGGCGGCGCTGCGGAGCTTGGGGACAGCATGAGCGTCACCAGCGGCGTGCATACGATCTACGTCACCGCGCGGGACGAGTTCAAGAACGAAACCGCGCTCGGCGGCTACCTCGCCCGCGTCGACAAACTGGCGCCGGCGATTCCGCAGATGCGCGAGAGCATTTCCGGCGCAAATGTGCTGGTCAGCTTCACGCTGCAGGCCGACCCGGGCGGCAGCGGAAACGACACACTGATTCTGCCGGACGGAACGACGCTGCGGGCGGACGGTACGCTAGAATTTGCCGCGACGAAGAACGGAACCTATTCGTTCACGCTCGTCGACGCGGTTGGCAACCGCCGCGCGTTTACCTACACCGTGACCACTGCGGATACGTCGAAACCGCAGATCGACTTTGGCTCCGGTGCATACCGCGTTGGAACAAAGACACAGTCGAACATCTCGGTTTCGCTCACCTTTACGGACAGCGAGTCCACGATTGTTGCGCGCGGCTACCAGCTGAGCAAGAGTTCTTCGCCCAGCGGTGCCTACCGCAACTATGACGGCGCAATCGTGATTTCGAGCGCGGGCAGCTATTACATCCACGCCTTTGCGCGAAACGCCTTTGGCATCACCGCGTACGAAACCTTCGGGCCGTTCATTCTTGAGGAAGCCGCCTCGAATGCGACCGCTACCCCGACGCCGACACCCGCGGTTGGGAACGTGGTTGTTACAACGGAGGACATTCAGCCGACGACCACCAGCAAGCCGGTTGCGATTCGACTGCCCGGCAAGGAGTGGAGCGAAACGCTCACGCTGGAAGGCGTGGAACCGGGCGACTATCTCGTTGAGGTGATGGACGAGGCGGGCAACGTCACCACCACGACCGTGCACGTGACCGCGCAGGACATCTTCGCGCGTTCGCTGCGCGGCAGAGATTCGGTGGTTGTGACCGTTGCTCTCGTGGTTGCCGCCGCTGCGGCAATCCTGCTCGCACTGCTGTTTATGGGCTACAACGTGATTGTCACGGTGGTCAACGTTCCGTTCGCGGAAGAGAAGAAGATCCGGGCAATGCGGCGCATCATGTTTGAGCGCAAAGAGTTTGTCATCAAGCTGGAGCAGCGCCATGTGCAGGGTGGGCGATTCGCGAAGATCAAGATTGCGAAGTATCTAACGAAGAAGATGCGCGGCAACTGGGTCATCGTAGAGATCAAGGGCGTCGAAGTGCTCCGGGAGCAGATTCCAGAGGACGCGGATGAGGCATTCCGCCGTAAGATCACGCTGGAATAACGGATTCAAACCAATAAAAACGGAGGGGCAAATGCCCCTCCGTTTTGTTGATCCGTTGTGTTATTCGGTTATCACGTCCGGTTCCAGCAGCACGGCGATGCGGCAGGAGGTGTCCCCCAGCAGTGCGGACTCGATCAGCTCTGCCTTGAGCGGTCGACCGAGCAAGGTTTCATATTCCATTCGACAGCGGCTAACGCAGCGCTCGCACCAGATGATCGGGACATCCGGTATCCCGGTTAAAAACCCTGCGTTGATATTCGCGTCTTTACATGCGTAATAACGTCTTTTCTCGGGCGTTTTCGCTTTGATGTACTTTGCGGGATACGCGGGACGCAGGGTCGTGTAGATTCGGTTCCCCTGCCGAACACCGGAGAGCATTTCCGGGAACTGTTCAAGGCGGCGGAGGTATTCCTCCGAAAAGTAAACTTCGTTCCATTTTGAATTGCGCCGCTGAAGCACTTTCAGTCGAAGTAGCTCCAGCTTCGCATGCGCAAGCAAGTACTCGTCCAATGAACCCGCAGCCGCATAGAGCGCTTGTTCTTGGCTGAACAGCACGGGCAGGATGACACCATTTAAGTCGCAAATCACGGCTTGAACATCGTTCTCCGGCAGCGTGGCAATCAGTTTTCGAAGGAGCCGCCCGGTGTATTCCGGAAAGAGGGAAGGGTCCGTACCGAGCGGTGGCAGGGGACACTCGCGTTCGATCCGCCAGGCGGCATCAAAACCGGAAATCTTCCCCACTCGCTCCAGAATTTCTTCATACTTTTGCCCACCATGGATCACATCGCTGAGATAAATATTGAGGTCGGTGCGGTCGGAGTGCTCATAATAAAACAGAAGGGGGAGCAAATCGTCGATCCCGTTTTCGTCCTTCTGGATCAATCGCTTCAGATATGCGCGAATCTCACCAATTGTCGCAGTCTCCAGCGTAGAGCCACGCGAAAGAAGCCAACGCTCTAGCGCGAGAACGCAGGACAACTGCTTCTCCACCTCCGAAGCTGGGAGATCAAATCGCGAAAGATAGGTCACATAGGCGGTTGTATCCATGTGGGCGCTCCTTACCAGAATCGATTTTTCGGTATACGAACAAAAGGAACAACACCAATCCTGACGCTATTTTACACCGCTTTGGCAGATAACGCATAACTCTTTTTGTTAAGGTAAAATGGACATTTTGAAAAGGCTGTGAACATCAACAATCCTTGACAATCCGTTGAAAAATGCTTGATACAATGCGCTTGTCCGGTGAAAAGCAACCGGCGTATGTGTTTTATCAGAAACGGGTCACCGGTTCATAAAGAAGTCGTAAATCTGTTGACAGATTGTCGGTTTTTCGTAATAGCCGCGTAACAAAGGCAACGTAAGATAGAACCATTGAAAGGCAGGCAAGATTTAGTATGAAACGTGTTTATATAATTACGGGCGTTGGCGGGCACCTTGGCAATACGGTTGCACGCGAGTTGCTGGCGGCGGGCGAGACCGTTCGAGGGTTCGCCATGCCGAGCGAGGACATCACGATGCTCTATGGCGACGCGGTCTCCATCGTTCGCGGGGATGTTCGCGATAAGTCCAGCATGGAACCGCTCTTTTACGGGCTCACGTCCGAGGATGAGGTCTTCGTGATCCACTGTGCGGGCATTGTCTCCGTTGCATCGAAGTTTGACCAGCGCGTGGTCGACGTAAACGTGCGCGGCACGCAGAACGTCGTCGACCTCTGCAAGGCGCACAACGTAAAGAAACTGGTCTACATCAGCTCCGTCCATGCGCTGCCGGAACTGCCGCATGGCAACGTGATCCACGAGGTGCAGGACGGGTTCCAGAGCGACGCGGTGATTGGCCTCTACGCCAAGACGAAGGCCGCCGCGACGCAGATTGTGCTCGACGCCGCAAAGGAAGGCTTGGACGCAACCGTGATTCAGCCCTCCGGCATCATTGGGCCGAACGACTACGGCCACGGGCACCTGACGCAGATGATCATCAACTACCTCAACGGCAGCCTGACCGCTTGCGTGGAGGGCGGCTATGACTTTGTCGACGTGCGCGACGTTGCGGACGGCGTGATCGCCGCGACCGAAAAGGGCAAGAAGGGCGAGTGCTACATTCTCTCGAACCGCTACATCCCCGTTCGCGAACTGCTCAATACGCTTTCCCGCGTCACCGGCGGACGCAAGATTACAACCGTTCTACCGCTGTGGTTTGCAAAGCTGACCGCACCGCTGGCGGAGTTGTATTACAAGATTCGCCATGAGTCGCCGCTCTTTACGCGCTATACGCTCTACACGCTCACGAGCAACGCGCGCTTTACCAACGAAAAGGCGAAGCGCGACCTGGGGTACCATCCGCGCGACATCAGCACGACGATGAAGGACACGGTCTCGTTCCTGACGCGCGAGCGCAAAGGACTGTTTTCCAAGCGCCGTGTACAAAAGGCTGCTCCCGCGGTAGGCTGATTTCCGTTAATAAAAAAGCCTTGATCCGTTGATTCGGATCAAGGCTTTTTTTATGCCCGCTTCATGTAGATCGTGTACGGATGACTCAGGTGATAGCCGAGCTTTTCCGCGAGCGCAACGGAGCGCAGGTCAAACGCATCCCAGCTTGGGTAGAGACCGCGATCCAGCGCCTCCAGTATCAGCCGCGCGCCGCAGACGGTTGCCAATCCCTGCCCGCGAAACTCCGGCTTGGTGTCGATTTCAATCTCAATTCCGCCGTGGTAGATGGTGTAGCTGCTCGCGCCGGAGACGAGTTCACCGTCTTTCAGAATCGCCGCTCCAAACCCGCGAGTTAGAAAGTCTTCGATGCCCTGAAAGCAGGAGCAAAAATCGCGCGACCAGCTTTCGGCCTGCGACAGCGCGTAGACGGAAGTGTCGAAGAGCTTGAGCTCAAACTCCTGCGGCAGCGCGTCGATAAACCATTGCAGCTTGGCGCGGTCGAAGACGTCCGGCTCCTTCTTGATGGCGTAGCGCAAGCGCTTCTGCACGCGATCGCCCCAGGCGCGCTCGATGGCCTCGCACCAGGCTTCGTTCTGCGGAACGAGCTCGTCCGAAGCCGCCGTTAAGGCGAGCGATTCGCTGGGAACCCCGGCAAAGAAACAGATGTCGCCAACCGACAGCTGCGCGGAAACGGGGTTGATCTCCGGTTCAACAATAGCAAGCCCCATGTGCCCTTCCAGCACGGACCAGATCAGGGTCTCCTCCCAGCCGGAGAAAAACGGGGCGATTTGTTCGAGTTGATTCATGTATGTTTCACTTTCCATGTGGGGCGATCTCGACGCAACCAAGCTTGGCATTATCGAATGGATCGAACAATGCGGGTTGCCTCGCGGTAGATGCGCTCCGGATCGTCGCCAATGTGGAATTCGCCGCGTTCGTAGAGAATTTTTCCGGCGATCATCGTCAGCGCGACGTTTTGCTTGCTGCCGCTGTAGACAACGTTCTTTTCGATGTTGTTGAGCGGCTGCATGTTCGGCTGCTGTAAATCGATTAGAATCAAATCCGCCTGCTTGCCGGGGGCGAGACAGTCGCAGTCGTCAAATCCGCAGACATAGGCGCCGTTGCGGCAGGCCATGCGCAGCACCGAGCTCGCGTCTACCGCGTCCGCACCGTGGCGAACCTTCTGCAGGGCGGTGACCAGAAACATCTCGCGGAACAGATCGAGGCAGTTGTTGCTCGCGGCGCCGTCGGTGCCGATGGCAACGGGAATGCCGCGCTGTAGATACTCGTAAATCGGGGCAATGCCGCTGGCGAGCTTGAGATTCGACGCGGGACAGGTGACGACGCGCATGTTGCGCGCTTGCATGATCTCCATTTCGTGTTCGGACACATGGACGCAGTGGTAGCCGCCGCCGCCAAAGTCGAAGAGCCCGAGTGAGTCGAGGTATTCAATGGTGCGTTTGCCGGTTCGGGCAACGCAGCTTTCCACCTCGGCCTGCGTTTCGTTGAGATGCGTATAAAACGGCTGCTGGATGGAGTGCACCATGTCCGATAGATCGCGCAGCAGCGGATACGAGGTCGTATACTCCGCGTGGAACCCCAGCCGATAGGCAATTAGCGGATCGAGCTTGGAAAAGTGCGCATACTCCTCAGCCGTTTCCGCCGCTGTGCCGCCAAAATCGTTTGCGCAGCCAACAAGCGCGGCACGAAAGCCGGTGTCGATGGCGGCGGCGGCAACGCTCTCGCGCGAGAAGTACATGTCGAACATCATTGTGACGCCGCTGGTCAGGTACTCCAGAATGGCGAGCTTCGTCAGCACGTAGACATATTCCGGCGTGAGCTGCGCTTCCTTGGGGAACACCTGTTCCTCGAGCCAGCGCTGGAGCGGCAGATCGTCCGCCAGCGAGCGCAGAAACGTCATGCCGCTGTGCGTGTGCACATTTTTGAAGCCCGGCAGCAGCAGGTTTTCGCCGCAGTCGATCTCGCGATCGAACGGGCCAAGGGTTGAGCAGTCCGCGCCGAGTGCGGCGATGCGGCTGCCGTCTACGACGAGCTCGCCGGTGAAAAGCGGCGTGGCGTCGTCGAGCGGAAGGATTCTGGTGTTGTAAAATCGAATTTTCATAAGCGTATTGTATCACAGGAAAAACAAGCGAATCCAGAAGAAAAGGCAACGAATCCGACGAAATTGCGGTTTCTTTTCGAAGGACATGTTGATGCGGCGCACACAAAAGGCGTCCATCGCATCGCTTCCGCCGGATTCGTGAAACCTACGTGAAAAGTGATGCGAAACGATACTGAAACAAGGAACGTGTGTTATAATAGAGCCAATAAATGAACGTTCAACAGAGTTCGTGCACGAATAGGATTTCACTTCAAAGCTTCGAAACTAAACAAATAATTAGCTGGTGAAAAGAGAATATGAAAGACGAGTTAGCAGAGCATTTTCGGCAAACGAAGGAGCCCGCGCAGAAAGCCGAACCAAACGGCGAATATGCGGAGCAGCTCCAACAGCTGAGGGGGATTCTTGCGCGCTCAAAGCGTATTGTTTTTCTCGGCGGCGCGGGCGTTTCCACCGAAAGCGGAATTCCCGATTTTCGGTCGAGCGACGGGGTCTATGCCGCGATGAAGCAATACGGCCATGCGCCGGAGGTGCTGCTGAGCCACACGTTCTTCCTCTCCCACCCGGACGAGTTCTTTGCTTACTACCGCGCGCACCTGCTGCACCCGAAAGCGCAGCCAAACGATGCGCATCGCGCGCTTGCGCGGCTGGAGGCGGAGGAAAAGCTAACCGCCGTGGTCACGCAGAACATCGACGGGCTGCATCAGAAGGCGGGCAGCAAGAACGTGCTGGAGTTGCACGGCAGCGTGCATCGCAACCATTGCATGAACTGCGGCAAAGCCCACTCGCTCGAAGAGGTGCTCAAAAAGGACGGCGTTCCGCACTGCTATTGCGGCGGAATCATCAAGCCGGACGTCGTGCTCTATGAAGAGCCGCTGGACGAGCGGGTCTGGCGCTCGGCAATGCTCCAGATTCACCGTGCGGATACGCTGATTGTCGGCGGAACGTCGCTGCTGGTCTATCCGGCGGCGGGGCTCGTCGACTATTTCCAGGGGAGCAATCTCGTGGTCATCAACCTGACCCAAACGAGCCGCAACGCCTGCGCGAACCTCGCGATTGCCGCGCCGATTGGCCGCGTGTTCAAGGACGCCGTACTCTGCGCCAAGAGCGCATAAGGAGCACAAAGCCGCATAAATCAAGCTTGCAAAAGAACCGCCTGACGGCGGTTCTTTTCATGCAAAGGCGCGAAAACGGGCGGTGCTTCATACTCCGTTCACACTTTGTTTGATTGTCCGCGGGCGTTGGCGCATGGTAAAATACATTGATATCATAGGCTATATGCGTCCGGATAACGCAACGAAAGCGGGTTTGGAAATGGGTTTGTTTGATACCTCCGATATTGGAATCGATCTTGGCACGTCCTCTACGCTGGTTTACGTTAAAGGCAAGGGCATCGTGCTCAAGGAACCTTCCGTAGTCGCGGTGGAGCGGGTGACGGGGCGCATTGTCGCCATTGGCGAGGATGCGCGCAAGATGATGGGCCGCGCGCCGGCAAACATTCTGGTGATCCGTCCGCTGCGCGACGGGGTCATTTCCAACTTTGACGTGACGGCGCGGATGCTGCGCTACTTTTTTCAAAAGGTCGTTGGAACGCGGCTGCTCTATCGCCCGCGCGCGGTTGTCTGCGTGCCTTCCGGCGTAACGGAAGCGGAAAAGCGCTGCGTCATCGAGGCTTCGGACGAAGCGGGCGCGCGCTATACTTATTTAATTGAAGAACCGATTGCCGCGGCCATTGGCGCTGGCATTGACATCAACGAACCGAAAGGGCACATGGTGCTGGACATCGGCGGCGGAACGACGGACATTGCCGTCATCGCCTACGGTGCGACCGTGCTTTCGGACTCGATCAAGATGGCGGGGGACAAGTTTGACGAAGCGCTGCGCCGCTACATGAAGCGCAAGCACAACATCTACATTGGCGAGCGCAACGCGGAGGATATTAAGATTGCCTACGGGCGCGCGCATGCAGAGAAGGAACAGCGCATCATTGAGGTGCGCGGGCGAAATGTCGCAACCGGGTTGCCGGAGGCGGTGCCGATTGGCACCAACGAGATGGTGGACGCGCTGAACGAGCCGCTCTCCGCGATTATGGAGCGTGTGCGCGGGCTGTTTGAGCGGACGCCGCCGGAACTCGCGACGGATATTGCGGAGACGGGCATTGTCGTCACCGGCGGAGGCGCCCTGCTCGCGGGGTTTGACCGCTACGTGACGGAGCGCACCAATGTGCCCTGCCGCATTGCGGAAGACCCGATTTCCTGCGTCGCGCTCGGAACCGGACGCGTGCTGGAAGATTTTCAAAAGTACAACGCGGCGATCTACGATTACCGCCGCGGGGAATACTACGACGGTTGAGCGAGATAGAGACGATATTCGTTATCCGTTCTTTAAAGAATTGTTCAAGCCAGCGTCATGATTCGCTGTTATAATTCGGATGATAATCTTGGATATCCTCAGAACGAACCATGACTTGGATGCAGGGCGGCGGAGACGCTCCGCTAGCCGAAAGGAGTCTGAACGTGCCGACAGAACATCACTATACGCGGCAAACGCCAAATGGGAAACCCGCAAGCGGAAGTACCAGACCGGGCGAATCTGCGCATAGCGCACGCCCGCAGGGGAATTCTGCGCAGCGGCATTCCGGCGATCATTCGCATTCGAAATCACATTCCGGCGCACCGCGGGAACAAGCGGGCGCGCAAGCATACCGTTCGTCTTACCCACAGGGCGCGAAAGGGTCCAACCCGTCCTATGCCGCAAACGGCGCAGGGCATTCCTCCGTATACGACGGCAAGAGGAACGGCTCTTCCGGTTACGCGAAAAACGAGGGATACTATTCCGCCTATGAAGGCAAGAAGTCTGGCTCTTCTGCCTACGCAAAGAGCGCGGGCTCTTCCGCTTATGCAAACAGCGCGAGCTATCCGCCAAAAAAGAAGAAAAAGAAGAAGACGCTTAAGCGCCTCTGGAAGAATTTCTGCAAACGGCTATTCGTCGTGGAAGAAAAAACAGTCGATGATTTTAACTTTGCGCAGAGCGCACCGCGCGCCGCTTCGCCGTCCAAACCGATTGCTGTAAACGCGAAACAAACGCTGGTCTCCATACTGCGTAAGGTTGCGCGCGCCGTCTTCCTCTTCTTCCGCAGGGTGTATCAATATCTCATGAAGCTGCCGCCGCGCACGCTGCTCGTTGGCAGCGGCACACTCGGAATCGTGCTCGTGACCGCCATCATTCTGGCCATCGCGCTGCCCGGCAAACAGGATGACACCCAAGCGCAGCAGCAGCTCGCGGCCTTTGCGAGCGATGAAACACAGACCGCAGCATTTGACAGCGGAACGGTAGACCCCTATGCCAACAGCGAGACGGCGCCGGAGACGCAGGCAAGCATTGCGGATACCACGATCGACACAGCCACGCAAACGGGGGATGCAACCTCGGCGACAACGGCGCAGGCCGGTGCGATTACGCTCTCCGAGGAGCTTAAAGAAGGCGACGACGGGGAGATTATCAGTACAATTCAAACCCGGCTCATGGAGCTCGGTTATATGGACTCCGATGAACCGACCCAGCACTTTGGCCCGCTCACGCAGAGCGCATTGAAGGCGTTTCAGCGGCACAACGGCCTCGACGACGACGGAATCTGCGGTCAGACGACCTTTGATATTCTCCAGCAGGAAGACGCCAAGGTATACGTAATGCAGCTTGGCGATTCCGGCCCGGACGTAGAGGGCATACAGCAGCGTCTCTACGAACTTGGCTACCTCGACAACAAGGCCAACATTCAGGGTGTATTCGGCGACAAGACCGAGGAGGCTGTCAAGTCGTTTCAAAAGAAAAATGATCTGACGGCGGACGGCAAGGTCGGCGATCATACGCTCGAAATGCTCTACGGCGAGGAAGTCGTCAGCAATGCCTATCGCCTTGGCGACAAGAACCAGGTCATTGAGGACTGTCAGGTCGCGCTGAAGCGGCTGGGGTATCTGACGTTTAAGCCCGACGGCGAGATGGGCAAAGCGACGGTCACCGCCATCAAAGCCTTCCAGCAGGCAAACGGTCTGACGCGCGATGGCGCACTCGGCCCTGTAACCAGAGACATGATCCTTTCCGGCGATGCGCAGGAGATGGTCATGCAGATTGGCGACTATGGCACCAACGTGAAAAACGTGCAGGCGCGCCTCGCGAAGCTGAACTATCTCTCCAGCGCGAACGCGACCGGCTACTTCGGCGAAATCACCGCAGACGCGGTGAAAGCGTTCCAGAAGCGCAGCGGATTGACGCAGGACGGTAAGATTGGCGCGGTCACCCTGACCATGCTGAACTCCTCCAGCGCGAAAAAGGCGGTGTCGCCGCCGTCCACATCGAAGGAAACGAAGACGGGCAGCTCGTCCTCTTCCAGCGGGTCCTCCAGTTCCGGCTCGTCTGGCAGCGTGGCGGATGTTTCCGACAAGAGCGGTGTTGAAAAGCTCGTTGCGCTCGCCGAGAGCAAGCTTGGCAGCACATACGTCCGCGGCGCGAAGGGACCAAATACCTTTGACTGCTCCGGCTTCGTCTACTGGTGCCTCAAGAACGCAGGCGTAAGCACGAGCTATATGACGTCGATCGCCTGGCGCTCGACCTCACGTTTCCAGCGGATGACGAGCATGGGCTCGCTCCAGCGCGGCGACATTCTGGTGTTCTCCGGCAGCACGGATTCCGACGGACACGTTGGCATTTACCTCGGCGGCGGAAAGATGGTTGACGCGAGCTCTTCCGAGGGTAAGGTTCGGCAGTCGTCCTCCGTGCTCAACTCCGGCGGATATTGGTCGACGCACTTTATCTGCGCTTACCGCGTGTTCTAACATGAATCGCGGTTGCGGGCAATAAATAAATGTGAAGCGCGGGATGGATCCTTTGGTCTTTCCGCGCTTTTCAGTTACTTCGGCTGGGGGAGTGGACGCATGAAGCGAGTCGGTTCGTGGATGGTTGCGCTGGTTTGCCTTTTTGGCATGCTTTGTGTTCCGGCGCGCGCGCGGGCGGAGGACGAACTAAAGAACACCGATCCGGAGCGCTACTACATTCTGCTCGACCTGCGGAACCAGGTGGTTACCGTGTTTGAGCGCGACGAGAGCGGCGAATACACCAAAATTGTGCGCCAGTTTCTCTGCTCGTCCGGGCGGACGGATGTGGACGAGGCGGACCCGGAAGACGAGGCGACGCCAACGCCGCGCGGCATCTGGAAGATTGGCGGGCGGGAGCGCTTCGGCAAGTTTGCGAACTTCAGCGGCGAATATGCGCGCTATTGGGTGCAGATTGTCGGCAGCATCTATTTCCACTCTCTCCTCTACACGCGCCGTTCGGTCAACGCGCTGCAAAAGACGCCGTTCTACGATTTGGGATCGAAGGTGTCCCATGGCTGCGTCCGGCTCTATGTGGAGGACGCAAAGTGGCTCTATTACTACGCCTGCCCTGGCACGACCGTAAACATCAGCGCAACCGAGCCGAGCAACCGCGATTTGCGCAAAGCGCTGAAGACCAAACTCTCGTTTTCAGAGTACAACGAGTTCCAAAAGAAGATTGCGGACGATCAGGAGGAGCTGCCAAACCGGCATGCCTGGGTAACGGTTGCCGGCGCGCGGATTCGCAAGGGCAGCGGCAGTTCGTTTGACTCCGTTTTGAAGCTTGCGGTTGGGGACGAGGTCGAGGTGTTAATCGACAGCGAAGTCTGGGTGAAGGTACGCTTTGAGAAGCACGAGGGTTATGTGCTGCGCGGGTATTTAAGCTACACGCAGGGCGCGATGGACACCAGGCCCGACGCGGATATTCTACGCACCACCGAGTGGCTTTTAACAGAGCCAAATGCCGAGGCGGAGCGCATCTGCAAAATGCCCGCGCGTGTTTCTGTTCGCGTGCTGGAGACGCTGGACAGCGGCTGGACAAAGCTGCAATACCAGAACGAAACGGGCTATGTGCCGACGAATAAGCTCAACAAAGGCTGGGGTGTGATCAAAAACTGAACCAAGCGAACCCCGAAATATAAAAAACATGAGCGAAAAAAAGCCCCCGTGCGATCATTCGCCGGGGACTTGCTTTTTTGTATAGATTCGGGATTAGATCAATTCACGGTCGGTTGGCACCTGCGGCGGGATGGTCTCCGACGCGTAAGCGTTGGTACCCTCCAGCGGCAACCGTCCGGTACGTTCGAGATAAAACGCCGCCTCGGCCGCCTTTGGGTAAGGCGCGAGGAAGACCAAGCCGATGCCTCCCGTAAATACACCGAGCAGATACCAGCCAATAAAGCTCAATTTAAGCCAGAACAGTCTGGCCTTATGCCCCTGCATCAGCTGCTTGGACTGCTCAATTGCTTCCGATGCGGTCATATCCGGATGCTCGGCCATCAGATAGGGCGCGAGCGCGTAACGGAACGACGCGACGATTCCGGGAACGATGAAAAGCAGCGTCCAGAGAAAGATTTTGACGAACATCAAAAAGCGCAGCAATAGCGCGTTGCCAAAATAGGAGAAACGCGAGAAGATGGTCTCCATCTTTGGGCGGTCGCTGCTTGTGAACAGTTGAACATTCAACAGGTCGTAGCCGAGTTCTACCGCGCTGCCGACAATGAACAGCGCGATGCCATACGCAGCCGCGTAACTTGCTAACGCGGAGAATGCACCCACTAATGAGCGGAACACAGCCGCGCCGGTTTCCGGATCGAGCCGGACGAAGAAGTTTTGCAGCTGCTGCAGGTTCTCCGAGTTGAAACCAAACGAAAGTTTTCCGCCTCCGCCGTAGCCGCCAATGAGCGTGACAATCAACGCCGCAAGCACCGTCCACCAATACCGCCCGCGCAGAATGTTCCACGCGGTGTCCCGAAATTCTTTTGCCGTTCGCATGTGATATCCCCCCAATATAAGAATCATGGCGCGGCACTTTGCCGAGCGCAGGAACGTTGGATTCTATTACTCGCAGTTATCGACCCCGACCCAGAACTTGTCGAGCAGTTGAATCGGGCGGTAGGCCATTTTGGAATAGCGCAGGCTTTCCTCGCCGGAGTCGTCCTCGCGGTTAATGTAGAGCGTGTCCGCTTCCACGGCGTAGCGCGCAAACATGGAGACGATCGCCTGATAGGAGCCCGCGTAATCGACGCGCGCCTTTTCCACGTGGCAATACAGCGTGTCGCCGACCACCTCGCCAACGGAAAGCGCGACGATGGTTCCCGCAACATCGATGTAGCCCGCCTTTTGCCCAAGCGTGAGCGAATGCGCGAGGAGTTCCTTGGCGCGCAGCATCTCCTCCGCCTCAATGACTTTGTCCAGCGGAACGTGATGCTCATATTCGTCCAGAAACGCTACGGCATTCGGCAGTGTTTCCTCCGTAACGGGAACGAACACCGCGGATGGATTGTCCTTCAGGAACCGGTTCAGGTGGTTGCGCTGGGTGTGGTACTTCTTGCCCGGAAAATCGATCAGATCGCTCGCGTTGTAGAGATAGTCCGCCCAGTCGCGGTGCGTCGAGATCGTTGCACGCTTGCCGTAACGCGCGCGCAGAACCTCCATACCAGCTTCGGGCACTGCGCAAAAGCAGAGCTTTGCGCCGCTCTCGGCGGCATAGGCTTCGATCGCGTCCAGCGCAGAGGAAACGTCGCCCTCGCCAACGGGGTAAACAAAGTACTCGCCATCGCCCGGATAAGTTGCGCGCATTATGAGCTGATTTTCCACAATGGCGAAGGACGAGTGCAGGTACGCGCGCCACTGAAAGACGGCGCCAAGCGTATAGTCGCAGGTACGAAACGTTTGCGCACCAAGATATGGGCGCAAGGTCGCTGCGTTTTGCAGCGTAATTGGTGAAAAAGACAACATAACTCCCCTAGTACTGTCACATACACGAAAACGAGCCGCACGTGCGGCTGGCCGAATGTATTCGTAATCTTCAGTATCATACCACGGTTTGTTCCAATCGGCAATCGCCTTGGAGCGCTGCCGCCGCCAAAACCCGTGACAAACCGGTAACAAAATACGTCGCGCTTGTGAAGGGCACTGCGTTTGCGCCGGAATCGACAAATTAGAGCAGAATAAACCACAATACGTGAAAAAACGACAGGAACCGATTTATATCGTAGAAAATATTTTCCGAAAACAGGCGGATTTCACAAAGTATGTATGGCAAAAACCGTAAAGTAGCGTATAATATACGTACAAACGTTCGCATCAAGCGAACGGCGGGAGGAATGCATGCAGACTACACCACTAACTCGCCTTCGCGCGGAGGCAAAACGACAACTCTACAACTATCGCAGGAACACGTCGCGCGCTTACAAAAGCCCGGCGCAGCGCGCGCAGATCAGCGCGTCGCAGGACTGGAGCGGCGCAATCGACGCGGCGCGCGCGTATTTTCGCGCGACCGATCCGCTCAAGGAGCAATTTATGGTTCGCCTGTTCGGGCTGGAGACCGCCATTCCGCGCAACCAACTCACGCGGGCGCGAATGGTGCAACTGCAAGCGGAGCTCTGCGTCACCGAGTCCACGCTCTACAAATGGCGCGAGGATATCTTCGAAATCGTGCTGTATGCGGCGATTGAGTGCGGCCTGATTCATCCGTTTGGACTCGCGCGCAAAGCGGACGAACCCGTATTCGAGCCGGTTGACCGCGATTGACGCATGCATTGCGGGAATGATAGAATGCTTTCGAACGCGAAGGCTCGCATTTGCGTAACCAGACTTGGAACCGGAGCAACGAATGAATCGCACCGAACAGCCGCAGAAGGGCACGCTCAACGTAACCGTAACCCGCAAGCGCATGAAGAACCTCTACCTGCGCGTGCTTGCGCCGGACGGGCGCGTCGCCGTATCGGCGCCGCTGCGCACGAGCGACGCGGAGATTCAGCGCTTTCTCGAGAGCCGCGCGGACTGGATACAGAAGCAGCGCGCGCGCATTCTCTCCGCGAAAACGGCGGTGCTGGAGGACGGCGGGGCGGTTCCGTATTTCGGCGGCTGGCTGCAATTGCGTCTCGTTCCGCACGCGGGGCGAACCCGGCTGGAGCGGCAGGGGGACACGCTTGTTTTGTGGATCAAGCCGGAGGCGGACGAAGCGGCAGTGAAAAAGGCGCTGAGCGGCTGGTATCGCGCCGAACTGCAAAGCGCGGCGGAGGCGATGCTGCCGGAGTGCGAGCGAGTCGTCGGCAAACGCGCGGGCGAACTCAAGATTCGGGACATGAAGACGCGCTGGGGCACCTGCAACGTGAGAACCGCGCTGATTACGCTGAACCTGCGCCTCGCGGAGAAGCCGCCGGAGTGCTTGCGATACGTACTGACGCATGAGCTGTGCCATCTGCACGAGGCGGGGCACAACGAGCGCTTCTGGAAACGCATGGACGTATACTACCCCGACTGGAAGAAGATTCGCAAACGCCTGAAAGAACGCTAACACACAAGAGCCGAGGCTCTGCTGTTTTACACCCGTAATCAGGCGGGATTGTTTTTTGGAAGAACGCGACGTACAAAAAAAGCCGAGGCAGACCGCCCCGGCTCTTGTTTTACGCCTGAACTCAGGCTAGATTATTCTTTTCCAGCGCGGGGATCATCCGCTTGGCAATCATTGCGGCAACGATGCTCTTGACGAGATCGCCCGGAATGAACACGAGGAAACAATACAGCACCGCCGTCCAAACCGACACCGGCTGGCCGAGGTAGTAGTTGCTCAGCACGTAGAAATAAGCCGTGCCGATCACGTAGACCGCGAGGAGGCCGACGCCCGCCGAGAACAGCAGCCGCCCGAACGACGGAGCGGGCTTTCTCCGCGCAATCGCGCCCGTTAAAAACGCGCCGACGATAAAGCCGATGAGGTAGCCAAATGAGGGCTTGAGAACGTAACCAATGCCGCCCCCCTGCGTGAACACGGGGATGCCGATGAGGCCGATGAGCACATACAGCGCCGCGCTGGCCGCGCCGAGCTTTCGGCCCAGCAGCATGCCGGCGAGGACGATGAAGAACGTTTGCATCGTAAACGGCACGAACGGTACGGGAATTCGAATGAACGCGCCAACCGCGATGAGCGCGGCGAACAGCGCGACGAGAATCATTTTATAAGTGCGCGATTTTGCGACAGGGTTCATTTCGGGAAATACTCCTTCATATGCTACTTTGCGAAACAGCCCTTGATTAATTAGGACTTTCGCCGAGGATGTGGCTTACGATAGTTTTACGCTGATTTCGCCGGAGGAGAGCGTTTCGCGCGTTCCGTCCGCGTATTCCACGAGCAGGCGGCACTTTTTGTCCACGTCCAGCGCGCGGGCGGGGGTTTGTCGATCCGCCGCGATCACGGTGATTGGCTTGCCGAGCACGAAGCTGCGGCGGCGGTACTCGGTAATCGTCTCCTCGCCGCCAAGGTCGGAATACAGCGCGAGAAAGCGGTTGAGATACGCCGCGATCATGCGGTTCTTCGCGTCCGCAACGGGCGCGGAAAACACGCTGCCCGCGATTTGCTCAAGCTCCGCCGGAAAGCCGCCGGTGGGCGTGTAGACGTTGATGCCCGTGCCGAGAACGGCGTACTCGAACTGGCCGCTCTCCATGTCGATGGACCCTTCCGTGAGGATGCCGCAGATCTTTTTTCCGTCCACGAACACGTCGTTGACCCACTTGATCTGAGCCTTGCGGTCGGAGAGGGACTCGACCGCTTCGCAGACAGCGACGGCGGCGGTGGTGGTGATCAGCGTTGCGTCGTCCGGCGCGATTCTTGGTTTGAGCAGCAGGGAAACGTAAACGCCCGTGTACTCTGGGGAAAAGAAGGCGCGCCCTTTGCGCCCGCGTCCGCCGGTCTGCCGCGCGGCGATGACGACCGTGCCTTCCGGCGCGCCCTGCGCCGCGAGATCGCGGAGCACAAGGTTCGTGGAGGTAACGGTGTCGAACACGCGCAGCGTGAGCGCCTGCGCGTCGCCGGACAGGTACTGGCGAATGCCGGTTTCGGAGAGCACGTCGCTGCTCGCGGCGAGGCAATAGCCCTTGTTTGGCACGCCCTCAATGGGGTAGCCTTCGGCCTGGAGGGCTTTGATCGCCTTCCAGACCGCGTTTCGGCTGACGCCGAGGCGGCGGGCGATTTCTTCTCCGGAGAGGAATGTGCTTTTGTTGGATTCCAGCAGTTGCTGGAGATGCGATTGTACGGTCATAGGAGTCTCCTTAGGGGGTAGTATAAGGGGAGAAGAAGAAAATGTCAACCATGATGTAGCACAAGGTTGACATTAAAAACTAAAGAGCTTCTTAGTGTTTAATTACTATCACTTTAACATTACCGGAATTCTCAATATCTCGTCTAAATTCTACTTCATCTCTAATATTACCCAAGTCATACACAATGAAGAGAATCCGATTATAAACCTTGGAATACGCGGGAATATCAGAATTAATCTCACCTATTATCGAAGACTTTTTTCCAGTACGAATGAGCTTTATTTCAATACATAAATCGAACTTCTTTATCACGAAATCAGGAATGTATTCCTTACCGGAGAACTCCAACTTACCACTCTCGCGGTCATAATCAACGCCCTTTTCAAAACCTCTACCAATCAGAAGTAGTTCAACAGCGTCTTGTACTTCTTGCTCTCTAGATGGTGCTGTGAAAATTGCAGATCTTATTTTGGAATGGAAGAAATCATATAGATTATCAATCTCACTATCAGCATATATCGATTGGCTATCAATATAGCTTCTAAACATTCTAGCTAGTAATAGTATTGTTTCCATGTATTCTTTTTGTTGAGGCCAAACTGTACTTCCATATGAGCCCATTTTGTCAATCTCAAGTACGATTAATTCTTTTGATAGTTCAGGGAAGTTTAATGTGAACTTACTGATTAGAGAATTGTACATATAAGCAAAACTCTTAAAAGAAGCATATCTATTTACCTCCATCGTTTCATTGTTATTCATTATTTCCTCAAGACTTCTAATGAATGAAACCAGTTGTTCTCGAATCATCTTTATTTCTCTTTTTTGATCAACAGAGATAGTAGACATTTCACAACCTCCATGTATTAATATGGATAGTATACCAACTATGGTGGTTATTAACAATACTAAAACCCCCGCCGACAACCGCCAGCGGGGGCAACAAACACCCAAATATATCGTTATTTCTTCTTTCTGGAGAGATTCAGAATCGCCAGCGCGAGGAAGATGATCCCCGACCCAACCAAGAGCGCAATACTCATGATTGGCGTAACCGCCGTGTCCCCAATCTTGAACGACACGCCCAGCATCGAGCTGAACTCCTCCAGCATGCCCGCGGGCGCCTGCCCGAAGCTCGCCTTGAGCGCGTCCTCCATAATCACCTGCCGAAACAGCAATGCGCTATGCGACGGCGGGAAGAGCTTGATGACCATCTGCACCCCTTCCGGAAGCTGCCCGACCGGAATGTAGATACCCATCATGAAGCCGATGATCGTGCCGATGATCGTGCTCGCAATCGAGAACGCATTGTTGCTCTGGAAGAACGAAACGAAGAACAGCACCAGCGCCGTGTTCGAGAACGTCGAGAGCAGAATCAGCGCGAAGACCTTCAATAGTTGCATGCCGTGCAGCAGCGTGCCGCCGCCGGAGGCGATGTACAGTTCGCAGAGCACGAGCGCAACGACGCACATAATCACGCCGATGATGAATGCGCTGAGGATGTAGCCGCCCGCAATGCTCACGCGCGGCAGGGGGGAGGAGCGGATGTCCTTGATGATCTTCTTGGACTTGTCCTCAACCATGGTGCCAAACGCGCCCATCGTGGTGGTCACGGACGTAACCGCGACGAGCCCCGCGACGATCCAGCTATCCATCAGGTAGCGCGCGCCGGGGATATCCGTCATGCTGCTCGTCCAAACGTCCCCGAGGAACAGCGCGTACATGCCGATGATGATGAACACGGACAACAGCGAGAAGAACACGGACGCCTTGTCCTTAAAGAACACAAGGAGGTTGCGTTTCATAAAGTTAATCATTCGCGAATCTCCTTTCCGGTGATGGCGATAAACGCCTCGTCCATCGTGCCCGTGGTGACCGTAAAGCCGGTAAACTGATCCTTGTAGCGCTCCAGCAGCGGCAGCGCGGCGAGCGTATTCGGAATCGGCACTGCAACGCGGTTGGCGACAACCGAGGCCGCGAGCCCGTCCGCGGTGAGTTTGGCCGCGAGCGCTTCCGGCTCCTTGGATACGAGGGTCACCTTGTCGCTCGTGTACCGCTCCTTGAGGTCGGAAGGCGTGCCCTTGGCGACGATGCTGCCGTTGTCAATGACGATGACGTAGTCCGCTTCCGCCGCTTCCTCCATGTAATGCGTGGTGAGGAAGATGGTCATGCCCGTTTCGCGCTGGAGGTTCGTGATGGTCTCCCAAACGCTCTTGCGCGTCTGCGGGTCGAGGCCGGTGGTCGGCTCGTCGAGGAAGAGAATTTTCGGCGTGTTGACCAGCGCGCGGGCGATGTCGCAGCGGCGGCGCTGTCCGCCGGAGAGCTTGCCATAGGGGCGGTTGAGAATCTCGGTGATGCCGACGCGCTTGGCGACGTCCGCAAGCACCTGCTCGAGCTTCTTGCCGCGCACGCCGTAGAAACCCGCGCGGATGCTCAGGTTCTCGCGCACGGTGAGCAACCCGTCGAGCAGCCCGTCCTGAAAGACCGCGCCAATGCTCGAACGAATCGCGTTGTCGTCCTTGCCGAGCACGTTGCCGTCCACGACGACCTTGCCCGCGTCCGACTGCAGAAAGGTGCAGATGATGTCGATGGTGGTCGACTTGCCTGCGCCGTTCGGCCCCAAAAACGCGAAGATTTTACCGCTCTCCACGTAAAAATCCAGCCCTTTGACCGCATGGACGCTGCCATACGACTTTTGCAAGCCGGAAACTTCGATAATATGCTCCAAAATATCCCCTCCGATCAATGCGTTTCAAATCTTTTGGATCATAACATACTTCGCGTGGTGAGGCAATAGAAATTGCGTAAAATTCACTTTACGCTCGTGAAAAAAAAGAAAATCCCCGCAGAATTTCATCCGCAGGGATACGTTTGCGCTAGATTTTGTTCCGTGTGAGCAAGAAGTAAAACCTACTCCGCGGTCACCACGCGGTCGCGGCCTTCGTGTTTTGCGCGATAGAGTGCGTTGTCGGCGGCTTTGAGCAGCCGCTCGGTGGAGATTTCATCCTCCGGATAAACGGCGACGCCAATGGAGATGGTGCACTTTGCCAGCGGCTTGCCGAGGTGGTACACCAGCATTTCCTTCACGCCAAGGCGCACCTCCTCCGCGCGCTCGCGCGTTTGCTCGCGGGAAGCGCCCGGCAGAACGGCCAGAAATTCCTCCCCGCCATAACGGCAGACGATGTCCGACCCGCGAATGCACTTGTTGAGATACAGCCCCAGCTCGCGCAGCAGCGCGTCGCCCGCGTCGTGCCCCTCCAGATCGTTAAAGCGCTTGAAATGGTCGATGTCAAACATCATGATTCCAACCGGCTTTTGCTCGCGCGCCGCGCGGCTGAGCTCGCGCTCCATGGTCTCCTCCATGTAGCGGCGGTTATACAGGCCCGTTAGCGCGTCCCGAATGGACTGCTGGCGGAGCGTTTCCTTGAGTTTGAGGTTGGCGAGCGCGAGCGCGATATGCTCCGCAACCATCGTGATGAGCTGCACGCGCGGATTGGTATACAGCGGGTTGCCGGTCGCGGACGACGGCTCCTCTGGATCGACGTGGTTGAGATGCAGAATGCCGATTGCCTCTCCGTTGACCATCAGCGGCACGCAGAGGTAGTTGCCCGAGTGCGGCCCGTTCACATGCTCGCAGAGCAGCCCGGGGTGTTGCTGGTCGACCAGATGGCTCCGCCCGCGGCGAATTGCCCAGCATCCCATCGGTTCAAACACTGGCTTGGTATGCGGCGGATCGCCCCAGGAGCCGGTCGCCTCTGCGAGATTGCGCGACTCCTTGATGAGATACAGCGCGCCGCCGCTCTTTGGGCAGATGCGCTGGATGTACTGCGCGCTGATGTCGCAGGCTTCCGGAACGGTTTGGCAGCTTTGCAGCTGCTCGCCCATCTCGTTGACCAGATTCATTTCGTTGCTGCGGGTTTGCAGCTCGTTCACGCGCTCCGCCAGCTCCTCGTTTGCCAGCCGAAGCTGCTCCGATGCTTTACGCTGCTGGGTAATGTCGATTCCGGTGGCGATGATGTAGTCCAGGTGCCCTTGCCAGTCCGGCATTGTCGCAAATGTCCAGGAAACGAGGTAGTGCCCGCCACTCTTGGAACGGATTCGGGTTTCGTAAACCCCGCGATTGTTGTTCTGCAGAAAAGCGTCCATGCGCTCGCGCGTGATCTCGGGATCGAAGAACTCCGTCTCCCAAAGGTGCTTTCCGCGCACTTCGTTTAACAGATACCCCGAAAGCTGCTCGCAGGAACGGTTGAACTGCGTAATCGTGCCGGTGTGGTCGAGCACGACGATCAAAATCGCGGCAATGTTGAGCAGCGTGTTCGAAAAATCACGCTCCCGCGCGAGGTCGTGCTCCGCTTTTTTGAGATACGAAATATCGCGAATCGAGGTAAGCAATATATTGCTTTGCCCGCAAAAGTCGATTAAATCCGTGTTGAGCAGAACGGCAATGGCCGTGCCGATTTTGTGCTTAAACAGCGTTTCAAAGTCGCGAACCTTGCCGTGCTGGTGCGTGAGTTCCAACAGACGCTTGCGATCCTCCGGAATCAGGTATAAATCCCGAATGGATATGGTTTCCAGCTCGTCCTCCATATAGCCCGTCAGTTCACGAATGGCGTTGTTTGCAACGAGAAGATGCCCCGCCTGATCGGTCACCGTGATGCCGACGGGGGCGTTGCGAAAGAGCGACTGATAATTGATCTGATCCGGGTCGCTGCAATCAAACGACTGCTTGAGATGCGTTATATCCTGAAGCGAGGTCAGCAGCAGCGCTTCGCCGTTGTAGTCGATGCGATCGATGTTGGCCAGCACCGTGCGCGTGGAACCATCGTGATGCTTGACCTCGACCTCGAAATTATGCACGCTTTCCATCCGCGCGAGCTGATCCAGCAGGTGCTGCCTTGCGTCCGGATTCGCATAGAGATCGCAGACGTTTTTATCGACGTAGTCCTCCAAACGGACGTCCAGCATGTCCCGAATGGCTTGATTGAAGCTGATGATCGTTCCGGCGGGCGTGGTAATGATCAGCCCGATGGGGGAGGCGTCCGAGTCGTAGGGTGACAAACTCTCGTCCGGCACTGCGGTTACGGCATGCGCCGGAAACAAATCAAACCGGTCTGCGTTTTTCTTTGCGTTCATAGAGGCGATCACGCTCCCTTGATGTGCTGTATGGAAAACGGAGGTGTGTGCTGAAAGGAACGAAAAAAGGACATCGAACTTCTTTGCTTCATTCTATCACAAGCGGCGCGGAAGCAGAATAAGGAATGTTCGTTTTAGCGTGGCATGAATGGGGGATTGGAGCAACACGCGATTGGAACCCGCCAAATAAAAACCCCCCGCCGTTCAAACCGGCGAGGGGCTGCATATAAAACAGATGAGTTCTTACTTGCTATCCTTCTTGGTACTGATGCCAAGCAGCGCGTAGATGGGGCAGAAGTTGATGATTCCGGTTACCAGGGGGATCAATCCGACGAGTCCGATCCAGCGGATGGGGCCGTTCAGAAA
>CAZDXW010000004.1:38854-57558 GCA_964509485.1 uncultured Christensenella sp. | reverse complement strand
GCCATCGGTTACTTCCTCGTCGGCTTCGCCCTTCAGATGGGCGGCAGCGGCGGCGCGGCCGGTCTCGGCACGGGCGGCGCGGCGCTGGACTCCATGCTCAGAATTCCCGGTCTCGGCGGTATTCTCGGCTACAAAGGCTTCCTGCTCAACGGTACCTATGACGCAGGCATCTATGCGCTCTTTTTCTTCCAGATGGTGTTTATGGACACCACGGTCACGATTCCGACCGGCGCGATGGCAGAGCGCGTGAAGTATTCCGCCGTCGTCATCACCTCGTTCTTTATCTCCATGGTGCTCTACCCGCTGTTTGGTAACTGGGTCTGGGGCGGCGGCTGGCTCGCAACGCTCGGCGCAAACTTCGGCCTTGGTCACGGCGTGGTCGACTTCGCAGGCAGCGGCGTTGTGCACTCCATGGGCGGCATGATCGCGCTCTCCGGCGCAATCGTCCTTGGCCCGCGCATCGGCAAGTTCAAGAAGGACGGCACGGCGCGCGCCTTCCCCGGCCATAACATTCCGATGGCCATCATTGGTACCATCATCCTCTTCTTCTGCTGGTTCTCGTTCAACGCGGGCTCCACGCTGAACTCCACCGACTTCCGTCTTTCGGTTGTCGCAACCAACACGATGATCGCCGGCGCGATCGGCGGCCTCGTGGCAATGTTCTACATGTGGGTTAAGTTCGGCAAGCCCGATCCGTCGATGACGGCGAACGGCACGCTGGCCGGTCTCGTTGCCATCACGGCGCCCTGCGCGTTTGTGGACGGTGTTTCCTCGTTTGTGATTGGCCTCATCGCGGGTCTTCTCGTGTGCGTATCCGTCTCCTTTGTGGAGAACAAACTGAAGTTGGACGACCCGGTCGGCGCAATCTCCGTCCACGGCGTCAACGGCTTCTGGGGCATGATCGCGCTTGGTCTCTTTGCGGATGGCAAGTACGGCGACGGGTTCAACGGCGTTGCCGGCGCGGTTCGCGGCCTGTTCTACGGCGACGCAACGCAGCTCTATGCACAGCTGATCGCTCTGGCGGTTCTGCTGATCTGGGGCTTCGGTTTCTCGTTTGTTTTCTTTAAGATTCTCGACAAGGTCTGGGGCCTCCGCATTTCGCCGGAAGCCGAACTGGAAGGCCTCGACATTCCCGAAATGGGCGTGCTTGCCTACCCGGATAGCCAGATGATTCGCGGCGAGCTGGACTACGACTCCGCGGATAACGCAGAGATCAAGCAACTCCGGCGCTTCAGCTATACTCCGTTCCATAAGCAGGTTGCTCCGTCTGCGGCAAAGGCGAGCATCGACGCGGCCGTGCCGGTCGAGCTGGTCAGCAAGCCTGGCAAGGCGGTTGGTTCCGACGTGAAGATCACCAAGATCGAAATCATCACCAAGCAGAGCCGCTTCGAAGCGCTCAAGGAAGCGATGAACGGAATTGGCGTCACCGGTATGACGGTTACCCAGGTGCTCGGCTGCGGCATGCAGAAGGGCAAGACGGAGTACTACCGCGGCGTCGAAACCGAAGTGAACCTGCTGCCCAAGGTGCAGGTTGAGATCGTGGTGACCAAGGTTCCGGTTCGGACGGTCATCGAAACCGCCAAGAGCGTGCTCTATACCGGGCACTTTGGCGATGGCAAAATCTTTGTGTACGACGTAGAGAACGTCATCAAGGTGCGCACGGGCGAAGAAGGCTACGACGCGCTGCAGGACGACGACAACCCGTAAGTTCGACGTATGCAAAAAGAACCGCTCCATCCGTTGCCCTGCGGATGGAGCGGTTTCGCTGTTTACCACGCGAAAATGACAGAACATACAGGGAATCCTGCATAAATTATCAATACAGCCCTTGACAACAGGATTATATATGATACACTTACAGCAATTTCATAGTGCCGGATGATAGAGGCGCGGTTGTCAAAAGTAACCGGTTCGAAAGGGGATTTCGAACGGCGAAAGGGGCTGCCGCCGAAGTGAACGAACCTCACAACGAAGTGAGCAAGAGCGCTGGGCTGCGGGAGAATATGTCGCAGACTGTCACGAAAGTGGAGAGCTGTCATTGGTCAAGGGCGGAATAGCCGCCTTGCATGAGTTTTTGCAGATTGACCGTGAGTTCTTCTAATTTTCGAAGAGCTCACTTTTCTTTTTTAGAGAGTTCGTTCGAACGCTTCGGTATGAAACGAATCAGTTTGAAACGCTTATATATAAGGAAGGAAATCAGAAACATGAAGAAGATCATTGCCCTGACCATGGCGCTTGCGATGGCAGCCCTCGTATTTGGCTGTGCGAGCACGCCCAAGGCGACCACCGGCGTTGAGGACGGCGTTCTCACCGTCGCGATGGAATGCGCCTACGCGCCCTACAACTGGACGCAGGCGGACGACTCCAATGGCGCCGTCCCGATTAAGGACTCCAACGAATTTGCAAACGGCTACGACGTGATGATGGCCAAGAAGCTCGCGGATGCGAACGGCTGGAAACTCGAAGTCGTCCGTCTCGACTGGGATTCCCTGATCCCCGCCGTGCAGACCGGCCAGATTGACGCGGTCATCGCCGGCCAGTCCATGACGCCGGAGCGCATGGAGCAGGTTGACTTTGCAGGTCCGTACCTCTACGCGACCATCGTCTGCCTAACACTCAAGACCAGCAGCTTTGCAACCGCCAAGGGCATTTCCGATCTCTCCGGCGGCACCTGCACGAGCCAGCTCGGCACAATCTGGTATGACACCTGCCTGCCGCAGATCACCGGCGCGAAGATTCAGCCCGCCGCGGAGACCGCCCCGGCCATGCTGATGGCGCTCGAAACCGGCACGGTCGATTTCGTCTGCACCGACATGCCCACCGCGCAGGGCGCAATTGCCGCCTATCCGGATATGGTGTTGCTTGACTTTGCTGGCAGCGGAAACGACTTTACCGTGGCGGACAGCGACGTGAACATTGGCATCTCCGTCAAAAAGGGCAACACGACCCTGAAGGACGCGCTGAACAAGGTGCTCTCCACCATGACGGCGGACGACTTTAACGCGACGATGGCAGAAGCGATTGCCGTTCAGCCCATCGGCTGAGAAGAAGCGTTCCAACGAACGAAGCAACGATGAACGGGACAAGGCGAGCTGGCAGCAGCGCGCCTTGCCTTCCGTTTTAAGGGGAAGGAGATCACGTGAGTCTATCACAACTCATCAGTGACATCATCAAACTCTGGAACAACTACGGCATGATCTACCTCGGCGGCATGTGGAAAACCGTGTCGCTCGCCGTGATCTGCACGCTGGTCGGCTGCCTCATCGGATTTCTTTGCGGCGTGCTGCAGACCATTCCCTGCGCCAAGACCGATCATGTGCTCAAGCGCGCCGGGCTTGGCGTGCTGCGCGCGCTGATTCGCGCCTATGTCGAGGTCTTTCGCGGCACGCCGATGATTCTGCAGGCGGTGTTTGTCTATTACGGGCTGCCGTACTTTACGAACAATGCCGTCCAGTGGAGCAGCGTTTGGCTCGCGGCGTTCACCGTGGTTGCCATCAACACCGGTGCCTATATGGCCGAAACGGTGCGCGGCGGCATTCTCTCCGTCGATCCGGGGCAAACCGAGGGCGCGAAGGCCATCGGCATGACGCACGTGCAGACCATGGTCAACGTGATTCTGCCGCAGGCGCTGCGCAGCATCCTGCCGCAGATTGGCAACAACTTCATCATCAACCTCAAGGATACGTCGGTCATGTTCATCATCGGCTATTCTGAGTTCTTTGCGACGCACAAAGCGGTGGTCGGCGCAACCTTCCTCTACTTCCCGTCGGCAACGGTGGAGATGATCGGCTATCTGTTTATGACGCTGGTCAGCTCTTTCCTGCTGCGCTGGTGGGAAAAGAAGATCGACGGCAGCGACAGCTTCGATCTGGCGACAAAGGACACGCTCGCGCATACAAGCGGAATGGTTCGATACCGGCACAAGCATGCGGCAAAGCTGCAAGAGAGGGGGCGCTGAATCATGGGACAGATTCAATCCAAAGACGTGTTGCTTCAGGTCAGCCACCTGTCCAAGAGCTTTGGCAGCAATCTTGTGCTCAAGGACATCGACTTTTCCGTGAGCAAGGGGGACGTAACGAGCGTCATCGGTTCATCCGGCTCGGGAAAGTCCACGCTGCTGCGCTGCATCAACCTGCTGGAGATTCCTTCTTCCGGACAGATTCTGTTTCATGGCAGCGACATCACCGCGCGCGGGTACAACGTGCCCGCCTATCGTGCCAAGGTCGGCATGGTCTTTCAGAGCTTCAACCTGTTTGCCAACATGACCGTGTTGGAAAACTGCATGATCGGCCTTCGCAAGGTGATGCATCAGGACAAGGCGACCGCCGAGGAGACCGCGCGGATGTATCTCGATAAGGTCGGCATGTCGCCCTACATCAACGCCAAGCCTCGCCAGATTTCCGGCGGACAGAAGCAGCGCGTCGCCATCGCGCGGGCGCTGGCCATGGAGCCGGAGGTGCTGCTCTTTGACGAACCGACCTCCGCGCTGGACCCGCAGATGGTCGGAGAGGTGCTGGACGTCATGAAAGCGCTCGTCAGCGACGGCCTGACCATGATCGTCGTGACTCATGAGATGGCGTTTGCGCGGGATGTGTCGAGCCGAACCGTCTTTATGAAGGACGGCATCATCTGGGAAGACGGCGCGCCGAGTCAGATCTTCGGCAGTCCGGAGAAGCCGGAAACGCAGGAATTCTTATCGCGGTTCTTCGATCGCTAAGCGGTCGGGGGCAGACTGACAGCAGGAGCTGCCGCATGTCGGTTGGCTCCTGTTTTGTGTATTTATTCAGAAAAATAATAATTTATAACAATCGATTGACGGCATACGGTTCCGATAATAAAATGGTATTGTTACGTTGCAATCAAAGAAAGCACCGATTCGTTGGATCATACAAGTGGACCCTTGTAACGTTTCAGGTGGCGAGGAGAACATGAAACGAAAGACGAAGCTCTTCCTTCTGGCTGGCGTTCTCTGCATACTGCTTCTGTTTGCCGCCCTCTGGATTTGGAATGCACTTCCCGCATCCGAACAAAATCAACCGAAATCGGAACGCACGATTCGCGTTGTGATGGACGATAACTATCCGCCCTATGTGTTTCGAAATGCGGAAGGCAAGCTGCAGGGCATCCTGATCGACGAGTGGAAGCTCTGGAGTAAAAAGACGGGTACGCCGGTTGACCTCGTTGCCATGGACTGGGCAGACGCGCTGGACGGCATGAAGAACGGCGAATACGAAGTAATCGATACGGCGTTTTACAGCGAGGAGCGCGAAACCTGGCTTGATTTCTCGGAACCGTATGCAACCATTCAGGTTCCGATTTATTACAACACGGAGCTCGCTGGAATTACGGGGGTGTCTTCGCTGCGCGGGTTTACCGTTGGAGTGAAAGCGGGCGACAGCTGCATTCCGGTGCTTCAGCACTACGGCGTTTCGCAGATTCTGGAGTACACGAGCTACGAGGAAATCATCGACGCGGCAAAGGCGGGCTTGCTTCGCGTGTTCGTCATGGACGAGCCGCCCGCGCTGTATTATCTCTATCAGAAAAGCATTCGCAATGAATTTGCGCAAACGGGTTCGCTCTATTCCGGTCAATTCCACCGTGCGGTCAAAGAGAACGACTGGACAACGCTTCATATGGTGGAGGACGGGTTCGCCAAGATTTCGCCCGCGGAGCAGCAGCGCATTTCCGATAAATGGTTTGGCAGAACGAGCACGCAATTGTATCTTTCCTATTTCCTGCGGTATGCGCTGATGCTGGCGGCCGCGGTCATCACGGCCATTACGCTCGTTTCGCTTTGGAACCATTGGCTTCGCAAGCAGGTGCAGAAGAAAACGCACGAGCTGAGCTGCGAGAAAGAGCTGCTGGATATTACGCTCCAGTCAATTGGCGACGGCGTGGTCGCGACAGACATCGACGGCGCGCTGACGATGCTCAACCCAACGGCACGGCGGCTTTCCGGCTGGGGGGACGACGCAATTGGACGGCCGTTTGCCGAGGTGTTGCACCTGATCAATGAGAAGACGGAGGAGCCGGTGAGCTCGCCGATTCAAAAAGTGCTTGAAACGGGCGAGATCATCGGACTCGCGAATCACACCGCGCTGGTCAGCCGCTCGGGCGAGAAGATTCCGATTGCGGACGGCGCTTCGCCGATTCGTGATACGGACGGCCAAATCTACGGCGTGGTCATGGTGTTTCGGGACGTTACGCAGGAGAAGGCGCAGCGCGAACAGATTGAGCACATCATTGCGCACGATTCCATGACGGGGCTTTACAACCGCTGGTACATGGAGGAAGTGCTCAAGCACTACGAGCAGAATCCCGGCGCCGGCTGCACGGTGATCATGGGCGACCTCAACGGCCTTAAGCTGGTCAACGACGCGTTTGGGCACCAGGAGGGCGACCGGTTCATTCAAACCATTGCAGCCATTCTGAAGCAGTGCTGCGGGCCGAAGGATATCGTCTGTCGCTGGGGCGGCGATGAGTTTTTGATTTTGCTGCCGGAGGCGACCGCCAAGGAAGCGGAAAAGTTGATCGACCGGATTCTCGCGCGCTGCGTGGAGGAGAGCGACGAAAAGCTGCAACTCAGCATTGCGCTGGGCTACGCGCGCGTGTCGGGCGAAAACGACGACATTCAGCGCGCGCTGCGCGAAGCAGAGCAGTGGACCTATCGCAGAAAGCTTATGATTGAGAAGAGCTTTCGCAGCAGCGTGATCAACGCGCTTCTTTCCGCGCTTGCGGCAAAGAGCGAGGAGACGGAGGAGCACGCCGAGCGTCTGCAACAGTATTGCTGCCAGATTGGCCGGTTGCTGGGCGTTTCCGCAAAGGAACTGGACGAAATGTCGTTGTTTGCGATGCTGCATGACATCGGCAAGGTTGGCATCAACGACGCAATTCTGCAAAAGCCCGCGCCGCTGACGGACGACGAGTGGATGGAGATGCGCAAACACCCCGAAATCGGGTTCCGCATTGCGCAGAACAACATCGATCTTGCGCCGATCTCCGAGTATATTCTGACCCATCATGAACGTTGGGACGGCAAGGGGTATCCGCGCGGGCTGCGCGGTGACGAGATTCCGATTCTGGCACGGATTCTCGCGGTGGCGGACGCGTACGACGCAATGACGAACGAGCGCGTCTATCGCAAGGCCATGAGCAGCGAGGCGGCGGCGTCGGAGATACTCCGCAGCGCAGGAACGCAGTTCGACCCGCGCATTGCCCGCCTGTTCGTCGAGCAGGTGCTGGGGATTTCTTTGGATACGGCTGAACAATAGAAGCGATAACGTAAGAAAGGCCGCCGGAACACCGGCGGCCTTTTTCTGCGAGCAGCAGAGCGTATTATCCCTTCTCCCGTTGGGAGAAGTACTTTTGTAGCACGGCGAGGCTTTCCTCGCGTAACACGCCGCCCGTTACCTCCGGCTGGTGCGAAGAACGCGAAAACACGATCTCGCAACAGGCGCTGCCCGGCTTGCCGAGGATATCACAGAGGTCGATGTCGCTCGCGCCGTAGACGAGCCGCCCAAGCTTGGTCCAAACCATTGCGCCGCAGCACATGAAGCACGGCTCGCAGCTGGAATAGAGCGTAAATTCGCTGAGGTTCGTAATCTCCGTGTCCGCGCAGAAGCGGCGCAGCAGCCCTGCCTCGGCGTGCCAGGTTGGGTCGGACTTTGTATAGATCTGATTCTCGCTGGCAAACACAATCTCCCCGTCCTTGACCAGCACGGCGCCAAACGGCTCGTTTCCGTGCGCCACGGCCTGCTCGGAGAGGCGAATCGCCTCGCGCATGAATTGTTCGTCCTGCGTCATAAATGCTCCTTTGCGCGCGATTGGTGCGGATGCGCTTGCGGCGTGCCCGCTCAAAGAACAGTGTATCCCGCTTGCTCCAAAAGCGCAATCGCCGTGTCGAAGGATTCCGCTTTTGTAAAGATGTAGTCCGTGTTGTAGGTCGAAACGGCAAAGATGCTGATAGCGTGTTCCGCCAGCAGCGAGGAGATGCGCGCGAGCACGCCGACCATTGAAAAGTCCAGAATACCCTCAATGCGAAAGGCGCGCCAGTCGTCCTCCCGTGCGAGCGTGTCCGTCGGAACATATTTCGTTTCGCAGACGAGGGAGAACTCCTCGTCTGTTCTCGCGAAGAACACGAACTCGCGCGTCAGGTCCGCCTGTGCGAGGTTTTCTATTTTGCAGACGGAAAACGCCTGCGTCAAACACTTGAGATTCATAAAACACCTACCTGATTGTTGTGTGACTATTGGGATAAAAACGCCCGCGGGAAAACCGCAGGCGCTCAAGATACGATAAATTCGAAGTGAAACCGTTTACTCCTGCGTAAAAATCGGGATCGCTTTGACCAGACGCTCCACGCACCCGTCCGGGCCGAGCACGGAGGAATCCAGGCTCACGTCGTAATGGCAGGCATCCCGCCAGTCCTCGCCGGTGTAGAAGCGGTAGTAATCCGCGCGGTGCTTGTCCTGCTCGCTGATGTACTTCTTGATCTCCGCTTCGTTCCAGGCCAGCGAATAGGAGGCGACGCGCTCGACCCGAGATTCCATGGGCGCATGGATAAACGCGCGCAGCAAATACGGCTTGCCCTTGAGAATATAATCCGCGCAGCGGCCAACGATGATGCAGCTGCTCGTTTCCGCGAGCTCCAGAATGATCTTTGCCTGAAACTGAAAGAGGTTCTCCTGCGAAATATAGTTGTCGCTGTCGGGCGGCAACACCTCGCCGGAGTAGACCTTTTCCGCGGCGCGCATCATCTCGTGCTTGCCGAGGCGTTCGTCCACCTCGCCAAAGAGCTGCTCGTTGATGCCGCTCACGTCGGACGCGATTCGTAGGATCTTTCGATCGTAGAATGGAACGTTGAGCCGTTCGGAGAGTTTCTTGGCAATGTCGTATCCGCCGCTGCCTTTTTCACGCGCGATCGTAATCACAAAATGAGCCATCGAAATCGGTTCTCCTTTCGGTTGGGCGTGTTATGCGCCGAGGTATGCCTTGCGAACGCGGTCGTCCTCCGCCAGCTTCTTTGCCGGACCGGACATCGAGATCTTGCCCGTCTCCAACACATAGGCGCGGTCTGCAACGGCCAGCGCTTTCTTTGCGTTCTGCTCGACCAGCAAAATCGTAATGCCGCTGGCGTGGAGCTGTTCGATGATGGAGAAAATCTCGTTGACCAGTATGGGCGAAAGACCCATCGAAGGTTCGTCCATGAGCAGAATCTTGGGATTCGTCATCAACGCGCGTCCGGTCGCGAGCATCTGCTGCTCGCCGCCGGAAAGCGTGCCGCCGAGCTGACGGATGCGCTCCTTGAGCCGCGGAAAGTGATGATACACGCGTTCGAGGTTTTCGTTGATCTGCTTGGCGTCTTTAATAATATACGCCCCCATACGCAGGTTTTCCTCTACGGTCATGCGCGAAAAAATGTGGCGTCCTTCCGGCACGTGCGCGAGGCCCATTTCGATGATCGAATGCGCGGGAACCTTCTGCAGGTTCTTGCCGTCCAGCAGGATTTCGCCCGTCGACGCGTGCAGCAGTCCCGAAATCGTATGGAGAACGGTGGTTTTGCCCGCGCCGTTCGCGCCGACCAGGGAAACGAGTTCGCCGTCGTTGACGGTGAGGTTGATCCCCTTGAGCGCGTGAATCGCGCCGTAGTAAACGTTGATATCCTTGATTTCCAGCATATCGTTCTCCTATTCCCCTAGGTAGGCCGCGATGACCTTCGGATTCTTGGCAATCTCATCCGGCAGGCCTTCCGCAATCGTCACGCCGTAGTCGATGACCTGTATGCGCTCGCAGATGTTCATGACCAGCGACATATCATGCTCAATGAGCAGAATGGCGATGCCAAAGCGGCTGCGAATCGAGTTGATGCAATCGAGCAGTTCGGCGGTCTCCGTGGGGTTCATGCCCGCGGCCGGTTCGTCCAACAGGAGCAGTTTCATGTCCGTCGCGAGCGCGCGGGCAATCTCGAGCTTGCGCTGCTGTCCGTAGGGCAGGCTGGAGGCGATTTCGTCCGCCTTGTCCTCCAGATGGAAGATCGAGAGCAGGTCGAGCGCCTTTTCACGCAGCGCCTTTTCCGTTTTCCAGAATTTCGGCGTGCGCAGCAGCGCGTCGAACATGTTGTATGAGATGTCCTTCGTAAACGCGGCAAGCACGTTTTCGATGACGGTCATCTGCTTGAACAGGCGGATGTTCTGGAAGGTACGCGCAACGCCTGCGTTGACAAACTGATGCGTTTTGCGTCCGTTGAGTACTTCGCCTTCGAGCAGCACCGAGCCCTCGGTCGGCTTGTACACGCCGGTCAGCAGGTTAAAGACCGTCGTCTTGCCCGCGCCGTTCGGGCCGATCAGACCGACGAGTTCACCCGAAAATACCTTGATGTTAAAATCGGAAACGGCGACGAGTCCGCCAAACGCGATGCCGAGTTTGCGCGTTTCGAGTACGGGAGTTCGTTGTTCAGCCATTGCTCTGCGCCTCCTTGCCTTCCTGTTTCACGGCCAGCCGGTTCTGGCGCCGTGTTCTCAGATCCGAGAAGAAATTCCGAAGCGAGAGTTCGTAGGTGCCGAAGATTCCCTTCGGGCGGAACATGATGACGATGATCAGAATGATGGCGTACACCAGCATCGGGAAATTGAAGATGTTCTGCAGCCAGGGCGGCAGCAGCGCGACCCAAACGCCGTTCTTGATCTGATAGTTGACCAGGAACATGATCACCGCCGCGACGATGGAACCCGTGAGGGAACCCATGCCGCCGAGCACGACCATGACGACGACGAACGTTGAATTCAGAATACCACCGTTTGCAAACGCAAACGAGGAGGTGGAGAGCGTTGCATTCGCGCAGCTGTACAGCGCGCCGGCAACTCCGGCGAAGAACGCGGAGTAGGCAAACGTGAAGATCTTGTAGTAAGAGGTGTTGATGCCCGAGGCGGAAGCGGCGATTTCGTCATCCCGAATGGCGCGAATCGCGCGGCCATACTTGGAGCGCACGAACATGAACATCATCAGTAAACAAACGAGTGTCGCGAGAATGGCCACCCAGATGTAGGTTACCTTCAGCGCGGTGCCAAACCCGAGGCCGTTCTTATACAGCGACGCGGAGGCGGAACCCAGCGCAAGGCCTTCCTGACCGGCGAACGGCAGGTTGTTGATGATGTTGACGATGATCATGCCAAATCCGAGCGTGATGATCGCGAGGTAGTCACCCTTGAGGCGCAGCGCCGGAATGCCGACGAGCAGGCCGACGATTGCCGCGAGAACACCCGCCGCGAGGATGCAGCCAATGAGCACCAGTACGAAGGCCGGGCCGCTCTTGTCGTCAAATACGCCCGCGCGTTCCGCCGCGAGCGAAATCAACGCGGAGGCGTAGGCGCCAATCGCCATGAACCCGCAGTGCCCGAGGGACAGCTGTCCCAGAAAGCCCAGCGTCAGGTTCAGGGAAGAGGCGAGAATAATCAGATAGCAGCACTGCCAGATGCTCGGTACGATGATGAGCTTAAAATCGCCTGCTCTGCCAAAGGATTCCGTTAGAATCGCAAATACGGCAAACAACACGACGAGCACGGCGGTGTTGAGCAGATAGCCCTGAGCCGTTCTATTCTTAATCATACTTTTTCACCCATATTCTTTCCGAGAATACCAGCGGGCTTGATAATCAGCACGATGATGAGAATGAGGAACACAAACGCATCCGCCATGCTGGAGCTGACGTAGCTGGTGGTGAAGGACTCGACGAGGCCGATGACAAATCCGCCGAGCATGGCACCGGGGATGATGCCGATTCCGCCGAGAACGGCGGCGACAAATGCCTTCAAACCTAAGAGCGCGCCCATGGTCGTGTAGACCTTGGGGTACTGGGCAATATACATCAACGCGGCGATCGCGGCGAGGCTGGAGCCGATGGCAAACGTCGTTACGATCGTACGGTTGACGTTGATGCCCATCAGGATGGAGGCGGGCTTGTCTTCCGAGACGCAGCGCATTGCGCGGCCGATCCGCGTTTTTTGCGTGAACTGATAGAGCGCAATCATGACGACAACGCTGATGCCAATCGTGAGCACCGTCGTCCAATCCAGCGTAACATTCTCAATCTGAATGCCGCCGAGATTAAAAATCTGATTCGCAACCTTTGGGTTCGGTCCGATCTGAGGAATCGCCTGCGCGAGGTTCTCCAGAAGCAGGCTGACCGCGATGGCCGTAATGAGCGCCGTCATCGAGGTGCCTTTCTTGCGGACAGGCCGATATGCGACCAGCTCCGTCGACATGCCGACGACTGCGCAGACCAGAATGGCGCAAAAGACCGAGGCCCAGAGCGGCAGGCCGAGGGAAACCATGACGGGCACCGTAAAGATCATCGTGTACCCGCCGACCATAATGAAGTCGCCGTGGGCAAAGTTGATCAACCGGATAATGCCATACACCATGGTGTAGCCGAGCGCGACGAGAGCATAGATGCTTCCGAGTCGGAGCCCGACGAATAGTGTTTGCAAAAATGTGCTCACTTGTTCGTTCCGCCTTTCAATTGTAACGGCAAAGGAGGCGCGGCGTTAGCCTGGTCGCCTCCTTTGCCATATTAAGCTTACCGCGATGTTGAACTATTTGAGTTCCTTGATAACGTCAACCAGCTTGGTGGTGACGGAGGTGCCGTCCGAAGCGAACGACAGGATCGCGGCGCCCTTGGCAGGCGTGCCGGACTTATCCAGCGAGAACACGCCCGTGACTCCGGTGTACACGACGGAGGTGTCGGCGAGCGCATCGCGGACGGCCTTCGGGTCGGCGGAACCGGCCTTTTCGATGGCGGCTTTGTACATATAAACCGCATCGTAAGCCAGCGCGGAGATCGCGTTCGGCGTGGAGTTGAACTTGGCCTGGTAGGCGGCAACAAACTTCTGGACGGCCGGATCGGTATCGGCCGGATCGTAGTGGTTGGTCCAGTAGACGTTGTTGAACGCGGTCAGGTCTGCGCCTTCGACCACGTAGTCCGGCGTTCCGTCGTAACCGTCGGCGCCCATGATGATGCCGTTGTAGCCGGCGGCGCGAGCCTGGGTGACGATGTACGGGCCGATGACGTCGTAGTAGTACGGCGCATAGACGAACTGCACGCCCGAGCTGGCCATGGCGGCAAACTGGTTCGTGTAATCCTGAACGTCCAGAGAAGCGGTGGACTCGACGGCCTTGATGTTGAGGCCGTAGGTCGCGGCTGCTGCCGAGAAGGAGTCATACAGACCCTTGGAGTAGGTGTCCGCTGCGCAGTAGACGACGCCAACATCCGTGTAACCGGCCTGCTTGGCATAGTAAGCTGCGATTGCGCCCTGGAAACCGTCCGCATAGCAGGCGCGGAACACATAGTCGTCTTCGGTCGTGATGGTGTCGGCCGTCGCGGATGGGGTCAGCAGGACGACGCCTTCCTCGTTGGCCGCGCCGGTGATGGCAGAGGTGCAGCCCGAGGTGACGGAACCGACGATGAGGCCAACGCCCTGCGAAACGAGGGAGTTGAAGGCGTTCAGCGTCTCGGTCGGGTCAAACTGATCGTCCGTGTTGATAACGGTGATCTGCTGGCCGTTGATGCCGCCCGCCGCGTTGATTTCGCTGACCGCGAGATCGACAGCGGTGGTAACGGCCGCGCCGTATACCGCAAGCGCGCCGGTGTTCGGCGAAATCACGCCGAGGGTGATGCCTTTCTTCGCAGCACCCGCACAGCCCGAAAATACGAAAAAGCTGAGCGCGAGCACGAGAACGAGGAGCAGACTGACGATTTTTTTCATTACGAATTCCTCCTTCAAAAATAACCAGAAAATAACAACAATGGTGTATGACTATAAACTATTTATAATCACACGCCATTGTGTTATGCATGATTATAAAGAAAGCGAAATCCATTGTCAATATATAATATATGTTTTGTGTCCTGCGTTTTTTTTAGACACGACATGCTGTTTCTGTTTGTTAAACCTGCAAGAAAGAAACCATTTGTTCCTAAATTATACTTAACCTGTTTTCTTTATTACAAAGGATGAAGTAACACCAAATAATAACTGCATGAAAGGCACAGGAAACGGACCGGAACGGAGGCATGGATTTCTTATTGTCCGCCCTCCGAAGCAGAATGCATATTTTTCGAAATTGGGTATAAGCGGTTGAACAACGCACATACGCGCGGGCGGTTATACCGCTGGGCGAGAATGCAGGGCAGGTTGGCCGCCAGCGCGTAGGCGAGCATGATCCAGACCACATAGCCCGGCGCGAACAGCCCGAACACCCAAAAGGGCGAAATCGCGAGCCAGTGCATCAGTTCGCCGCGCGCGGATTCAATGAGGAAACGCCGCAGGTTCTCCTCCGAGTAGTCGTTGAGATTGCGTTTTTGGTAGCCGCGCTTCTTCCAAAGCGCGCCGCCGTCCGGCAGAAGGCGCTTCCAGGACTTGATGTGAAACACGCGCTCGTAAAAACGCCCGCCCTGTTCCCAGCGGTGCGCGCGCCAGAGCGGAAGCTCCGGTGCAAACCAGCGATCCGGCAGCAGCAGACTGATCCAGCCAAACAGCAGCGGGGTCACCGCCCAGACGACGAAGAACAGCGCAACCGTTACGCCGGAACTCCAGAAAAAAATCTGCATGAGTTCATCGCTCGAGCGGAACCGCCCGTCCTTTCCATTTTACTTTGCAGCGAAACAGCCGCAGCAATCCGGAATAGAGAAAGATGAGTAGATAAAACGTCAGCGGTAACGGGTAGAGGAGCACGGTTACCGGCGAGAACCGCCCGATTCGCCGCCCAAGCAAGAAAAGGGCGAGCACCCAAACCGGGTAGAGCGACGCATACAGCAACGCAATCGCTTCCCCGCGCAACAGCGCGAGGGCCAAATGCAGCGGCACGGAGGCGAGCGAAGCAAAGAACAGCGCAACCAGCAGAATCAGCCAAAGCGGCGTCTTTGCGGCTCCGGTCGCAAGATTTTTCGAAAAGCCTTGCAGCAGCGAGCGAAACCCCGCCGGATACATCCGAAACGACACGTCGCTCTCCCCGATAAACAGTTGGAACGGAACGCCGGATCGCTGGAGCTGTCCGGCGAGCGCCATGTCCTCCAGCACGCTTGCCTTGACGCTTTCGTGCCCGCCCGCCGCGAAATAGTTTGCGCGGGAAATCGCGACGACCGGCCCAAAGAGACCAAACTGTTTCGGTTTTGGCAGCGTGGCGCCGATGGCTCCAATTTGAATCAGGTTAAAGAAGAAGGAACACTGCTCGTAGGTTCTTTGCGTCGCGTGATACGGCTGAACGGATACGGTTCTGCCCGTTTCGTATGCCGCGAGGATGCGGCTAAGCGCGTCCAGCTCGAGCCGCACGTCCGCATCCAGAAACAGGAACACGTCGCCCGAAGCCGCTTTCGCGCCCATTTGACAGGCCCAGCTTTTGCCGACCCAGTCCGCGGGCTTGCTCGGCAGAGAGAGCACGGTTGCGCCAAGGGAGCGGGCAACCTCCGCCGTGTCGTCCTCGGATGCGTCGTCGGCAACGAGAATCTCGAGCGGAGAAATGGTCTGTTGCGCGAGATCGTCCAGCAGCAGCGGCAGGGTCTTTGCCTCGTTGCGCGCGGGAATGATCACGGATACGCGCAAGGTTGCCTGCGTCTTTGTTGCGGCGGGCAGGCGGGGCATACGGTAGAACAACAGCGCGGCGGCGGCAAAACCGAGCAGAATGATTGCCAGCTCGATCCAAAAACCGATCATGCGCCGCCCTTTCGCCGCTTGAGCGAGGCGGAAGCCGCGTCCGCGGCGAGCTTGCCGGTGATGATCGAAACGGGAAGCCCCGCGGGGCTGAATGTCCACATGCCGCACTGCAAAACATTGGGAACCGGCGTTTCGACGGAGTGCTTAATCGCGCCGAAGCGGTGCACCGCGGGAACCGGGCGGTTCGTGTTTGCCCAGCCGGTGATCGCGCCCTCCAGATTGCCCGTTTCGCGCTCAATGGTCATCGGCGTCGAGCAGAGCGAGAACCGGACGCTGTCCTTTAGCCCCGGAAAGATCGTATCGCCGAGCACACGCAGCATCGTATCCGAGGCGAGCTGCTTGAATGCGTCGTATTCGCCCGCGTCGGCAAACCACTTGGTCAGGGAATAGTCAAACAGCGTGCTGACGACAAGCCCGCTCTGACCTTCCGGCGCGAGCGAGGCATCCCGCAGGACGGGCACGGAGATTTCGTAGGTGGTGGTTTCTAAATAGGAAACGACCCAGTCGCGGATGGCCTCGCCTCCCTCACAGCGCAGCGACGGCCAGACGGGCAGCTTGCCAAGCCCCGTCGTGTTCGGCGTGTAAAATCCGTGCGCGCCGCAGACGGACTGCACCCGTTCGGGCGGCAGATCGGTCGCGAGGTAGAGCGTGAGGATGGAGTCGATGCCGTGGCTGTGCTCGGCGAGATCCTTCTGCTGCAGCGCTTTCTGGGGCAGGGGCTGTTTGAGCGCGCGGTAGAGCGAGCGCTGATCCGCCGCCCAGATGAGCGTCCGGTAGGAGACGGTCTGCCCGTCCGCGAGTATCGCCGTTCGCGCGATGGAGTCGATCTCGACGACGGCGGCGCCGGTGACAACCTCGCCGCCCTTTTCGCGAATCGCGGCTTCTAGCTTGCTCGGCAGCGCGCCCGTGCCGCCGAGCGGGTAACGATAGTCGAGGTACAGCCCGAAATAGCTCAGCGCAAAGAATGTCGGCGTTTCGGCGAAGAAGTGCTGGCAGATCATGTCGATCAGTTCTTCGCTCGTCGTAAATTTCTTCAGGTAGGTGCGAACGGGTTCGTCAAGGCGATCCGCCTTTTTCATATTGACCGAGTATTTCATAAGCCAAGGCAGCAGCGTCTTCGTCAGATACTGCGGGTCCTTCAGCTCGCTTTCGAGGAACAAAGGGTTTTCTATGCCATAGAGCACGTCCATGTAGCCCATAACCTGTTCCACCTCGGCCATGATCGCGTCGATGTCGGCTACGTTATCCGGAAAGAACGATTTGTAGAGGTCTGCGTAATCCGCTAAACTCGCACGGTTCTCCAGCCGCACCCAACGATCCGCAATTCCGACCGAAACGGGGTTTCGCACGAGCGGAAGGTCGATTCCGAGCGAACGCAGCATCGGCGCAATGACGCCGGAATCCTCCAGCGCGCGAATGCCCGCGTCAAAGGTGAACCCTTCGCGTTCGAAGCTGCCCACCAGCCCGCCGGTGTGCGACGCTCGTTCCAGAAGAAGCGTGTGCCAGCCCGCCTTCGCGCAGTAAGCGGCCGCGGTTAATCCGGCAGCGCCGCCACCGACAATGAGTACATCAACCGAATTCGTCATACGTCCCCCTCTTTCAGTGCGCGGATGACGCGCAGAATTTCTACAGCGGTATCCCCGTCGACCGCGCGCACGCAGCGCGGTTCCATTGCGGCAAGCGCGGCTTCCTCCGCCGGGTGTTCGAAATAGCGTTTTCTTGCGCCCGCGAAGTTGCCAACGGCGACGCGGCGCAGGATGCCCGGCACATCAACGTTCGTGTCGCGGCAGCAGGACGGCTGCTCGCAAAAGCGGCAGCGCATCGCGGCCTGCAGGACGCCGCGTTTCTGCTCCGGTTCGTCGGCATAGAGCATTTCCTTCGTGAACGGATGCGGCAGCTGTCGCACAAAGTTCGGCTGATCCTTTTGGTACACAAACGGCGGCAGGCCGCGCTTTTTGAGAATCGCGTTCGCGGCGGACAGGCCGGAGGTCGTTACCGTCGGCGTTCCGGTGCCCATCACGGTGGACTCGCCGCAGCAATAGAGCGTGTCCCATTCCGTTTTCGTATGCAAGCGGCGGAACATGTGTTGCCCCAGCATCTGCTTTGGCCCGGCGACCGCGCCGCCGTTCTTCATTGTATAGCGCTCAATCGTGCGCGGCGTGGACACCTCCGCGTAACGTACGGATTTCGAGATGCCGGGAAAGCGCCGCTCCAGCACGTCGAGCAGACGCTCCTGCTCCAGATCCTTGAGATGCGAATAGGTTTCTTCATCCGCCTCCGCCCAATTTTGAAAGGTCGGGCCAATCGCCATCAACGCGTGGGCGTCCTCCGAACAGAGCGAGCGGTCGTCTATGCTGAAGAGGTAGACCGTAATCTCGCTCTCGTCAATCCGGTTCGGGTTGCCAACCAGCATTTCAACGGGGGCGGTGTCCTCCGGAATCGCCGCGCGGTCAACCTCCGCGTAGAGCACGACGCTGGGGTAGGTCGGCACCTGCCGCTTTGCCCAGTCGCGCCGCTTGGGTGTCGTATATTCCGTGTTAAGCAGCTTTTCGTATAGGTTCCAGACCGTGCCGGAGTAGACCACGTCGCCCGCGAGCAGTTCGGTTCCGTCGTCGAGGCGTACGCCGCAAGGTTTTCCGTCGGCAAAGAGAATTTTCGTCGCCTCGCGACATAGGTACATGTCCCCGCCGTGTTCCTCAATCGCTTTTTCGAGCTTGCCCGGCAGAAACAGCGTCGATCCCGCGGGGTACCAGCTTCCGCCGACGTGGTTGTCCACAAACATCACCGCCGCGAGCACCGCGGGTGCTTCCTCCACCGTCGCATAACAATAGGTAGAAGTCAACTTGTCAAAGAAGTTGTAGATGGCCGGATCGGTAAAATATTGTTGCAGCAGCGACTTTGCGCTGCGGTTGAGATAGCTCAAAAAACGGATATAGGAAACGGGATGCCGCAGCATGCCGTTCAGCCCGTCCTTCGGGTCGGTTTCGTCCGCCGTGG
>CAZDXW010000004.1:29432-38754 GCA_964509485.1 uncultured Christensenella sp. | reverse complement strand
GGATGCCGCAGCATGCCGTTCAGCCCGTCCTTCGGGTCGGTTTCGTCCGCCGTGGTATAGCTCGGGCGCTCGACCATCACGTGCTGGTATAATTTCGTCATATCCCGATAGAACCGCACTATCGCCTCGCGCTGCGAGGGAAACACCCGCGAAAGCTCCTCCGAAAAGCGCTCAACGTCCGGATAAAACCGCACCCGTTCGCCCTCGTAATTGACCACGTAGAGCAGGTCGTGCTTGAGCACGTCAATGGGTTCTTCCAGACAGTTGAACACGAAGCGGTGCGCGTTGAACCCGCGCTCGCCAAAGCCGTAGAGCATGGCCGAGCCCTGATCAAACGTGGTTTCCCCGCGGCGGAAGACACCGCAGGAGCCGCCGGGCTGGTCGCTCCTTTCAACAACGGCTACGCTCAGGCCGCGTTTTACCAGCAGGCTTGCCGCCGTGAGTCCCGAAAGTCCGCCGCCAATGACGACGACGTCGTAGGTCTGCTTTGCCATAATGGATTCCTCCATGCAACGGTTCAATCGATGGATTCTACGTTCAGTATTAACCAAAAGCCGATGGAATTACAAGTAGTTTTATCATATATAACGTGTAAAATGTGTTCCGTGACCTTGTCTCTGTTTTGTGTAGTCCAGATAAAGTATAATGATTTATAGCATTGAGGCAGAAAGAGCAACGGGAAACCCCGCTGCTCTCTTTTGCATTCGTGACTATATAAGGAATCGATGATTATTGTGCGTTGCCGGTGTCGCCGGAGGCGGTGTTGGCAGCGGGCTTGCCCGCGCCGCGGATCATCCGCATCACCGGCAGAATCGCAATCAGCGTGGCGACTGCCGCCGCAACGAAGACCAGATGGGTCGGCAGGAAACCCGCCTTGCCGTCCACGACGATTGGCTGGCCAAACGCGCTGATGATCCGCTCGCCGATGAACGGGCCGATCACCATCGGCAGCAGCACCCAGAAGATCATGCGGATGCCTTGGAACTGTCCCGCCTGCGCCGGCGGCGTAAGATCCTTGATCCACGCGCCGCTGACAATCAGCTTGGAAACGAGGCCGAATGCCATTACGAAGATCGCGATGCAAAGGAAGACCATGTCGCGTGCATACGCGACGAGCAGGAACCCCAGCGCGGAGATCACGAGCGCAACGAGCATCAGCTTCTGCTTGCCCCAGCGGTCGACCAGCCGGCCAAAGAACACGCCCGCAATGCCGGAGAGCAGCACCATGAGCCCAAGGTTGACGCCGATGGTCTCATAGCTGTAGCCCAGCGTCTTTGTAAAATAGATGATTTGATACGGCATGCAGATCTGCTCTGCAATCGCAAACAGCAGCACGCAGAAATACAGCGAAAACAGCATTTTGTTCTCGCGCACGGCGCGCACCGAAAAGCCGGAGAACGCCTGCTTCCAGAAGCCCACCTTCTCCTTCGTGTCGCGAACGAACACGGCTTCTTTCATGATCGATCCGCCGACGAGACCGCAGGCAACGACCATGAGCCCCATGGACGTGAAGAACAGCGTGTAGCCAAAGCGCTCAATCAGGATGCCGGAGACAATCGTGGTCACCACGGTTGCGAGCAGGGGGAACATCTCCGTAATGCCGCTGACCGTGCCGCGGTTCGTTTCGTCGGTCACGTTTGTGAGCCACGCGTTAAAGCTCGCGTCGTTGGCGGTGGAGCCGAAAAAGGTCATGATGCAGTCGAGCACGATGACGGCGGTCATGGCCAGCGTCGCGTTGTGGATGGCGCCCGCCGCGGGGAACACGATGGTGGAAATACCCCAGAGCACGTAGCTGATCAGGATGATCGCCTTGCGCTTGCCGAGGCGGTCGCTCAGCGTGCCCATGATGAGCGTGGTGACCGTTGCCGTGACCGCGCTGAGCGCGACCATGAGCGAAATCACCTTCGGGTTGGGGGAGATCACGTCGTTGACGAACGTGTTGAACCAGGAGTTTTCGACGACCCAGGCAATCTGGCCGGAAAACGCGAGCAGAACGATGGCAACCCAGTTGTTGGCGCCGAGCTTGGTCTTTTGCGTTGCAGGCATGTTGGTTACTCCTTATCCTTCGATATCGATGCGGCCGGGAACTGCGCAATGCGAAGCAGCGTGCAGCCGTAGGGAACGAGCGTTTGCTCCAATAGAGCATCTTCTTTCGCGGAGAACGGCGGCGGGACGGGGCCCGCGCTGTGCCGAACCATCGGCCAGTGCGGTGCACGCGCCAGCCGCAGGCGAACCGTCAGCGGCGGCGAATCCTCGCCAAAGGGTTGCTCGCCCGGCGACGATACGGCGACCTTTGCGTACTCCAGTTCGGACTCCGCCAGCGCAAAGCGCCATTCGGAACGTGGAAAGAGTTCGTAGTCCGCAAACGGCGGGGTGCCGCGGACGATGCGGTGCTGAGCATCAATCGGAAGCGCGAGTAATAACGGCCCGCGATGCAGTGTTACACCGCCTTCCGCTTCCTTTTGTATACGCAGCGACATCGGCAGGCGCAGCTGAATCCGATCGCCTTTGTGAAAAATACGGTGTAGTTCAACGAAACCGTCTTTTGGCAACACGCTTTGCGGCTCGCCGTTGAGCTGCAACTCGAAAGCGCTTGCCCACGCGGGAATTCGCAAAAACAGCGAACACTCCAGTGCATTTGCTTCATTCTCAATCGCATCAAAGCTTAGGTGAATGTTCTCGTCGAACGGATAATCCGTCTGCTCGGTCAATTGAACGGTGGTGCCAAGGACGTCAATTTTTGCAGTGCAGGGCGCGTAGAGCGCCGCTGTGATGCCGCGCGGGTGCTGCATCAGGATGCTGCCGAGCAGCTTTGGCCAGCCCTGGTGCATGTTTGCGGCGCAGCAGCCAAAGTTGGGCTTGAGGCCGAAGAGGTTTGCCTCGTTGTATGCGTCGTACCAGCCGCGCTTTTTGCGCGACGCCTCGACCTGATTGACCTGCTGGACGTATTGATGCGCGCACATGTCCCCCGTAAACGTCGCGGGCCAGGCGTTGAAGGCGACCTGCTCCAGTAGATCGCCATATGCCGCTTTGCCCGTGATGGCGAGCAGCGTTTCGAGCGAAAACAGGTATTCGGCGACGAGGCAGAGCTCCGCGCCGACGGCGGGGGAGCGACCGTTCAGGTGCTCGTCCCCGGAGAAGACGAAATTTGTGAGGCCGTGGTATTCTGTCAGCGCGTCGATTCCCGCTTGGGAGGCCTCCGCACCCGCGGGATCGCCGCCAAAGAGCGCGTCCAGCGCGGGCATCTTGAGCGCCATCGCGAGGTTCACGGAATGCGTCTCGTGAAACACGCGCAGGAAACGGGAGGCGTTGCTTTTGTCGATCTGCGCTTTCGTCGGCGGTTTGGGCGCACGAATCCGGCGGAGGCGCTTTGCCGTCCAATCCGAAATCAGGGTAACGCGCTTTGCCGCCATAAACAGCGGGCGATTCAGATATGCGTGCGTGCGCTGGGGATAGGGAAATGCGCGAAAGAATGTACCCCAATGGTAGCTCTGCTCGCGCAGCAGTTGCGCCAACTCAAGCAGGTACGTCTGCCCGGTTTGGCGATAGAGATAGAGCATCGGCAAGAGCTGCTCCTGCCCGCGCGCCGCCGCCCACATGGAGAGCGGCTGCTGCGGCAAGTGCTCCAGCTGAAAGCGAAAATAGCGATCCAAAAACGGAAGTACGCGCTCGTCGCCGGTGGCTTCGTGATACTGCGTCAGCGCCTTGAGCGCGACCATGCGCGGCCACCAATCCGGGTTGTCCGCGGGGCCAAAGAAACCATCCGCGCGCTGGCTTTGGAGCATCCATTCGATCCAGCGCTGCGCTTTTTGTTGAAGTGCGGCGTCGCCGAGGCTCCAAGCGAGCGGAATCAGCCCGTCAAGGTAATACGGCCCGCGTTCCCAGTTTTCGCCCGCGCCGCCGAGCCAGCCGGACTGCTCGCCGAGGTCCTCCCAGAGCGCGTCAATATGCCCGCTTAGGCCGTTCTGTTGAACGACCAACTGCGAACGAAGCCAGCCTTCGGGCGTTACGTTACCCAGTGCGGCGGGATGCAGTTGAAAAGCGATTGGCGTGTTGTTTGACATGGGGTTTTCCTGACTCTCTTGTTCCATTAGAAGTGAAATGGACTCTGTCCCTATCATATGGCATTTTGCCGGAAAATACAAAATGAAAATCACGGCTGGCAATGAAAACAACCGTAGAAACGATTCATGCAAAATGGAGAAGTTGGGTTTACAGTATAAAATTGAAAAATGGCATAAGACATGTTACAATGAGTTTACATCAAACTATTCTTATATAACCAACGGATCGAATACAGATCATTACACCTTCCATCCACTCACCGAAACAAAATCGTTTTCTTTGAGGTTCTTATGGCGATGACTCGGCCGAAAACCTATTGGTACGTTTTGGTTGTCTTTGGATGGCTTTTGTATGCGCTTGCTTCGGCCTTCGGATGGTCGGCTTTTGCAAACATCGTGTCGATAGCGGATGCGTTTCTAGCTGCCGTTATCCTGTTTGTAATCGCCCGAATGTCGTCCGATCGAAAACATGTTTCGAGCATGTTTCTCTTTGGAGCATACGCCAGTTTCGCTTGGGGCTGCGGCGATCTCTTCTGGGCGGTAGAAACCGCAATCACCGGCGCTATACCGGAAAACCCAATCATGTACCTGCTCTACGTGTTGACGAACGTATTCCTTCTGATCGCGATTACAATCTATATTCAGGAGCAGCTTGGAAAATGGAACCGGGTTCAGATGGTTGCCGATGCGGTAACCATCCTATTATTATGCACGCAATTCTTCTGGCTGTTTCTGTTCGACCGGAATTTCGCGATGCTGTCCGATTGGGTGCATTCCGATTACACGAGCATTCTCTCCGTCGTGACGGACATCGCGATTATCATCTTTGTGCTGACCTGGAAACTGGCAATTCGCAACGGAAAATCGCCGCGCTACTTCCGTAACTTTGCGCTGGCCTCGGTGTTATTCTCCTTGGTTGACTTGCTGTACTATCTGCTGGATTCAAAAGGAATCTATTACCCGAACGATGCGATTGACGTCGCCTACAGCGCGACGCTTGCTCTGCTTGCGCTTGCCGCATTAAATTGGATAAGCAGCAAAACAACCGACCCGGAACTGGGGCAGATTTCGAACATCGGCAAACGAAGGACCTCGCTCTACCTGCTGATCTTTCCCGCAATGCTGGGCTTGTTTCACCTGCTGAATTGGATTCGCGTTCCGCTCACATCGGTCGACTATGCCCTTTGCGGCGCAATTTTGCTCGTACATTGGGCGATTTCGAGGTACATTCAGCTCGCCATTGAGAACGACCAGCTTTGGAAGAGCGAGAAGAAGCACAGCGAAATGCTGGAACAAGTGGTTGCCGACCAGGCGGAGAAACTCGCGTTTCTGGCCAATAAGGATCCGCTGACCCTGCTCGACAACCGAAAAATCTTTCTCGATCAAGTCAAAGCGGCAATGGACGCGGAGCAACCAAACGAGAAAACAATCCTGCTTGGCGTGAACATCGACCGGCTCAAGCGCATCAATGAAGCGTATGGTCACGACGCGGGCGACAAAACCGTGCTGGAGCTCTCCAAACGGTTGGCCGAATGGAACGGGAGCGGCGCGGGTCTTGCGCGCATCAACGGGGATGAATTTGGCGTGCTGCTGCCAAAGGGATCCTCATTGGCGGATGCCGAACGTGCCGGTGCCGAGATTCTGAAACTCTGCGACCGGCCGTTTCAAGTGGACGACAACCAGATCAAAATTTCATTGAGCATTGGAATCGCGCAACGGCAGAACAAAACAGAGGATCCACAAGCTCTACTGGAACACATGGGCAACGCCATTCGCCAGGCAAAGTCGCAGGGGTACCATACCTGCCAGGTCTACAATCCGGTCATTCCGGGTCATCGCAACAGCAGCCGTATGGAGAACCTTCTGCGTCAGGCAAATCTGGAGAAGGAGTTCCTTCTTTATTATCAGCCGCAGGTAGAGTTGCCAAGCCGTCGTTTGATTGGCGCGGAGGCGCTGCTTCGCTGGAACAGCGCGGAGATTGGGTTCATTCCGCCGAACGTGTTCATTCCCGTTGCCGAGGAAATCGGGATGATCAACGAGATTGGCGCGTTCGTGTTACGCGCGGCGATGCGGCAGGCGATTGCCTGGAACCGCCACAATGCGGAGCCGCTGAAGATCGGCGTCAATCTCTCGCCGAAACAGATTGGAAACGACGCGTTTGGGTCCCTTCTGCGCGAAATCGTTCAGGAAACGGGAATGCAGACCGAATGGCTCGATCTGGAGATCACCGAGAGCATGATTGTGGAGCAGTCGGAGTCCGTTCAGGCGGCGTTTTCCGCATTTCGCGAAATGGGGATCTCCGTCTCAATTGACGACTTCGGGTCAGGGTTCTCGGCGATTGGCTACTTGAATCAGTTCCATTTTGACCGGATCAAGATCGACAAATCGCTCGTTGACAACGTTTCCTACGAAAATCCCAGCGGCGTGCGGATTCTCAAGTCGATCATCGAGATGTCCCGGGCGATTGGTGCGCACACAATTGCGGAGGGCGTGGAGACCAGCGACCAGATGCGGCTGCTGACGGAGATCGGCTGCGAACAAGCGCAGGGATACCTGTTTGGTCGTCCCGTTCCGCCGGAGGAATTCGAGCGCCGGTTCTTGAAGTAACCCCTATACGCCCCGTTTGATTTCTGACAAAAACTAAAGCCGCCGATGGGCGGCTCTTTTTATGGAACGCATAATACGGTAGATTTCGCCGGATCACAGAAAAACAATTTTATTTTGGATTGCAAAATCAAGATTGGATGATATAATATATGAAACTTGCAGGATGAGAAAATTCATCTTGCACTTTTTAACGGAACAATGGCGTTCCGAAGTTTGTGCCGTCCTTCCTGAAACGGCATTGACTTTGGGTCGCTGTTTTTTTACTCCGCAAACTGCCGGTTGATGCAAAACCGGTTGCAAGAGAGCGAAGCCGTCCGGAAACGGGGCGTTAGAAGCGGAGTATCGTTCCGAACCGCGGAACGCCGGTTCCGTATTGCATGCAAGGGGCGTTGCATCGAAAACGAAAAATGCAGCCAAACTTGCAAAATGCAGGCGCGAACCCGAACAATGGCAACCTCCCGATGGGAACAGGCCGATACGGCCCTCTTCGGGAAAGTATAGATGAGCAGGTGAAAGATGAAACAGCAAGAAATGCAGCCTTGTAAGGCAGAGGAACCTCGACAGCGAGGCAACGATTTGCAGGAATCCGACGTCGCTCCGAATACCGGGCGGACGGCAAGCGCTTCCTCCTTTCGAGCGGGCAAAACCTGGCAGAACGCGAAGCTTTGGCGTCCGGAGTTTGAACACGATGCGTGCGGCACGGGATTTATCGCGCATGTGAACGGCGAACGCTCGCATGCAATCGTGCACGACTCGCTCGAGATATTGTCGCGTTTGGCGCATCGCGGCGGAACGGGATCCGATCCCGACACCGGCGACGGCGCGGGCGTTTTGGTACAGATTCCCGATGAGTTCTTCCGAAAAACGGTCAGCTTTTCGCTGCCGCCGATGGGGCAATACGCCGTCGGCATGTTCTTTCTGCCGCTGGATCCGAAGGAATGCCTTGCTGCGGAGGCGATTATTGAGACCATCGCCAAGGAAGAAGAATTCTCCGTCCTCGGCTGGCGCGTGGTGCCGACGAATCTGCACGCCTGCGGCGCGGGCGCCTGGGCGAGCGTGCCGAGCGTACGGCAGCTGTTCTTAACCTGGCAGGAAACCGAACTCCCCGCGGACGTTCGGCTGTTTGTGCTGAGAAAACGCATCGAGCGTGCGCTGAAGGAGCAGGGCATCGAACTCTATGTGCCGAGTCTCTCCGAGCGGACGCTGGTTTACAAGGGCATGATGCAAGCCTGGCAGGTGGCGGATTTCTATCCCGACCTGCTGGACGAGGATTTCATCTCCGGCATCGCGCTCGTGCATTCGCGCTATTCGACCAACACCTTTCCCTCCTGGGATCGCGCGCAGCCGTTTCGAATGGTTGCGCACAACGGCGAGATCAACACGCTCAAGGGCTGCGAACATGCGGTGCAGGCCGCGAGCGCTGCCATCGACGGCGGGCGGCTCCACAAGCGCCTGTTGGACGTGCTGCCGATTCTCGACGCAAACGGAAGCGACTCCACCAAATTTGACAACCTCCTAGAGTTTCTTGTCATCGCCGGGCGCTCGCTGCCGCAGGCGCTGTTTATGATGATGCCCGGCCCGTGGTCGAAGGATACAACGCTGGACGAGAACCAGCGCGACTTCTACCGCTACGCCGCCTGCCTGATGACCCCGTGGGACGGCCCCGCCGCGATGTGCGTGACGGACGGCCGCCAGATCGGCGCGGTGCTGGATCGAAACGGCCTGCGTCCCGCCCGCTGGGTGCTCACGAAGGACAACCTTCTCGTGCTCGCGTCGGAGTCCGGCGTGCTGGACATTCCGCCGTCCGACGTGGTTCGTCGCGGGCGTCTCGGTCCGAACCAGATGCTGCTGCTGGACACCGAGTCCGGCGTGCTGCTGGAGGATCAGGCGATTAAGGATCAGTATCTGACCGGGCCATGGAAAGAGTGGCTTCCCCAGCAGGTGGTCGAGCTCGAAGAGCTTCCCTACCGGCGGGAGAGCGAGCCCTCGCCGCGCCCGAAGGAACGCCAGCACTTGTTTGGCTGGACGTATGAAGATCGCATGATCACGGTGCTGCCAATCGCGCAGACGGGGCTCGATCCCGTCGGGTCGATGGGCTACGACGCGCCGATTGCGGTGCTCTCCGAGCGTCCGCAGCCGCTGTTCCACTATTTTAAGCAGCTCTTTGCGCAGGTCACGAACCCGCCGATCGACGCCATGCAGGAAGAGTGCGTCACCGGTATGGACGTGTTCCTCGGTTCTAACGGCGACCCGACGTTGGACAAGGCGGACAACTGCCGCAAGATCCATCTGGGTTCGCCGATTCTGCAAACCGCGAACCTCAAACGGCTGCTCGCGGGGGTTCCCGGGTTTGCCGCGGCGGAAGTGCACATGGTGTTCGACCCTTCGCAGGGACTCGAAGCCGGGTTGGAGGCGTTCTTTGCTTCGGCGGAGCAGGCGCTCAACGAAGGAAAAACGATTCTGGTGTTGACCGACCGCACGGCCAGCGCAGAGCTGGTGCCGATTCCGTCGCTGCTCGCGACCGCGGGCGTGCATCACTTTCTGATTCAAAAAGGACTGCGAGGGAACTGCTCGCTGATCGTCGACAGCTACGAACCCAGAGAGGTGCACCACGTCGCCTGCCTGATTGGCTACGGCGCGAAGGCCGTCCA
>CAZDXW010000004.1:24110-29332 GCA_964509485.1 uncultured Christensenella sp. | reverse complement strand
CGCGAGGCGCTCGCGACCATGCAGCAGGAGCTGCCCTCCGGCGGACGCTTCCAGTACAAGCGGGACGGCGAGCGACACCTCTACAACCCCGAGACGATCCACCTGTTGCAGACGGCGGTGCGCACGGGGGACTATGAGCTCTTCCGCGAGTATGTGCGCAGCGTCGAAAGCGATCACCCGGTTGCGCTTCGTAACCTGCTGGGCTACCAGAACTGCCACCCGATTCCGCTCGAGGAGGTGGAACCGGTCGAAAAGATCGTCCGCCGCTTCAAGACGGGCGCAATGTCCTACGGCTCCATCAGTCAGGAGGCGCACGAGTGCCTCGCGCTGGCGATGAACCAGCTCGGCGGAAAGAGCAACTCCGGCGAGGGCGGCGAGGCGGCGGAGCGGCTCTTTACCGACCGCAACTCCGCGATCAAGCAGATCGCCTCCGGCCGCTTCGGCGTGACCGGGCCTTACTTAGCCTCCGCCAAGGAGATTCAAATCAAGATGGCGCAGGGCGCAAAGCCCGGCGAGGGCGGCCAGCTGCCCGGCGGAAAGGTCTATCCGCAGATCGCGCGGACGCGGCACTCGACGCCCGGCGTGGGGCTCATCTCCCCGCCCCCGCATCACGACATCTATTCGATTGAGGATTTGGCGCAGCTGATCTTCGATCTCAAGAACGCCAATCCGGACGCGCGGATCAACGTGAAGCTTGTTTCAGAAACCGGCGTCGGCACCATTGCCGCGGGCGTTGCCAAGGGCGGCGCGGACGTGATTTTAATCTCCGGCTACGACGGCGGCACCGGCGCGAGCCCGCGCACGAGCATTCAGCACGCGGGTCTGCCCTGGGAGCTCGGCCTTGCGGAGACGCACCAGACCTTGATCGCAAACGGCCTTCGCGGGCGCGTTCGCGTGGAGACGGACGGAAAGCTCATGACGGGTCGCGACATCGCGATTGCCGCGCTGCTCGGCGCAGAGGAATTCGGCTTTGCGACGCTGCCGCTCGTTTCGCTTGGCTGCGTGATGATGCGCGTTTGCAATCTGGACTCCTGCCCGGTCGGCGTCGCGACGCAGAACCCCGCGCTTCGTGCGCGGTTCACCGGCAAGCCGGAGTACGTGATCAACCTCATGCGTTTCTTAGCGCAGAACCTGCGCGAGAACATGGCGCAGTTGGGCTTCCATACGCTCGACCAGATGGTCGGCATGGCGGGGCACCTCGTGCAGATCAAGCAGTCGCCAAAGACCGACGGCATGGATCTGTCGAACCTGATCCCCGGCGATCAGCCGCTGCCCTGGCGCGACCTCAAGCCGAACCAGGACGAGCACAATCGCTTGTTCCACGACATGATTCGCTCGCTCGTTGAGCAGGGCGACGCCGTGGTCAAGCGGCCAATCTGCAATACGGAGCGCGCGGTTGCCACCCGCGTTTCGGCCTTCATCAGCCGCGAATACGGCCGCCTACCGGATGGGCGCATCCGCTTCCAGTTCAACGGAACGGCGGGGCAGAGCTTCGGCGCGTTCGCAACCGCGGGCATCGAGCTCAAGATCGAAGGCGACACGAACGACTACCTCGGCAAGGGCCTCTGCGGTGCGCGGATCATCGTAAAAGCGCCGGAGGACGCGGGCTGGTCGAACAAGGACAATCTTCTAACCGGCAACGTTGCGCTCTTTGGCGCGACGAGCGGCGAACTCTACCTCGCGGGCCGCGCGGGCGAGCGCTTCTGCGTGCGCAACAGCGGCGCCATCGCCGTCTGCGAAGGCGTGGGCGACCACGGCTGCGAATACATGACCGGCGGAACGGTCGTCATATTGGGTTCGGTCGGGCGCAATTTTGCTTCCGGCATGTCCGGCGGCATCGCCTACGTGCTGGATGACGGCAATTTTAGACGCATGGTCAACACCAAGATGACCGCGCTCTACGAGCTGGACGCGCTGGACCTCGTGATGCTCTATCGTCACCTGACGAACCACGTGGCCTACACCGGCTCGAAGATCGCCGCCAAGATACTGGAAAAGTGGCCGACCACGCATGCGCGGTTCGTCAAGGTGCTGCCGCACGACTACCGCGAGATGCTGGAGGCAATGGACACCGCCGAGCGCGAGGGGCTGGAAGGCGAAGAAATGCTGGAACGCGCGTTCCTGCTCAAGACGGGAAAGGGGCAGTGAGCATGCGACAAACTGGCAGGCAAATTGCCCAAAGAACATCGTTTAAGAACGCGAAAGGAGGCGTCGCATGGGTAAGATAACCGGTTTTCTGGAGTACGATCGAAAGACGGCGGAAGAGCTGCCCTGTGAGGCGCGCCTTCAAAACTGGGATGCGTTCCACCCCGCGCAGAGCGAGGCGAGCATCCGCGAACAGGCCGCCCGCTGCATGAACTGCGGCGTGCCGTTCTGCCACGCGGGCGTCAACTGGCGCGGCGTTGGCAGCGGCTGCAGCATTGGCAACCTGATTCCGGAATGGAACCATCTGACCTACAAAGGGCATCTAGAGGAAGCGTACCGTCGCCTCGAACAGGTGAACCCGCTGCATGAGTTTACCAGCCGCGTCTGCCCGGCGCTCTGCGAGGGCGCCTGCACGGCGGGGCTGAACGGGGAGCCGATTGCGATTCGCGAGGTCGAGCGGTTTTTAAGCGACCTTGCCTGGGAACGGGGATGGGTTACACCGCATCCGCCGAGCGAACGAAACGGAAAGACCGTTGCCATCGTTGGCTCCGGTCCGTCGGGGCTCACCGCCGCATACCAGCTGAACCAGCGCGGCTTTACCGTAACCGTATTTGAAAAGTCGGAGGAGCCGGGCGGACTTTTGATGTTCGGCATTCCAAACATGAAGCTGCCCAAGGAGCTGGTTCGCCGCCGGGTGGAACTCTTCCGGCAGGAAGGCATTACGTTTGTCTGCAACACGGACGTCGGCAAGGATATGCCCGTCTCCGAGCTGGACAAGTTCGACGCGGTGCTGCTCTGCGGCGGCGCGGGTCAGCCGCGCGACCTCTCCGTGACCGGGCGCAACTTGCCCGGCGTGCGGTTTGCCGTTCCGTTTCTGGCGGCGGCGACGCGGCGCGTGCTCGCGGGCGAAACGGAAGAGAAGCCGATGGCGGGGCGCAAGGTCGTCGTCATTGGCGGCGGCGACACGGGCAACGACTGCGTCGCAACGTCCATTCGCATGGGCGCGGACTCCGTCGTCCAGCTGGAGATCATGCCGCCCGCGCCGGAAACCCGCGCGATGAGCAATCCCTGGCCGCGCTGGCCGCTCGTGCTCAAGACCGACTACGGTCAGCAGGAAGCAATCTGGATGTATGGCAGCGACCCGCGCACCTTTGAGGTGACCGCGGTGTCCATTCTGGGCGACGACGAAACCGGCGTAACCGCTATCGAGACCGCCGAAGTCGAGTGGGTCAACACGGAGCGCGGGCGCATTCCGAAACCGATCGAGTCCACCATTCAACGCATTCCGGCGACGGATGTGCTGATCGCCATGGGCTTTGTCGGCGCGGAAACCTATCTGCCGGAGGCAATGGGGCTTTCGCTTGACCGCAATGCCTATGCAACCACGCGCGCGGGCGTGTTTACCGCGGGCGACATGCGCACCGGCCAGAGCCTTGTTGTGCGCGCGGAGGCGGACGCAAAGCACGCCGCGGACGAGGTCGAGCGGTATCTGCTGGGACAATAAGCGAATTGACGCATCAAAAAAGCTCCGGTGAAAACCGGAGCTTTTGTTTGGTTGAACTGGATTGAATCTAGAGCGCTTTTCGATAGCAGATGCTTTCGGCAACGCCCTCATACGGCGGATAATTCGGAATCCGCTCGTACCCCGCCGCTTCGTAGAGACGGATCGCCTCCGGCTGGAGTATGCCCGTTTCGAGCACCGCGGTGCGATAGCCCAGCTCTCGCGCCCAGGTTTCGAGCGTGCGCATCAGCTCGCGGGCAATGCCTTTTCCGCGCTGATTGGAGTGCACGAACACGCGCTTCATCTCGACCGCGCCCTCCGAAAAGGGCTTGAAGCAGCCGCAACCGACGGGCTCGCCGTCCAACTCGGCATAGAGCGCGTGTTCCACATCATTGGAAAGGTTAAAAGCTCCATAGAAGTCCATCTGCTCGCCATACATGTTGCGAAGATCCCGGTCGAGCGCTTGCGTCAGCGCAGCAAAGGTCGGGTCGGCGCCGTCGCAGCGAATCATGGTCAGCATGGCTTCAATGCTCCTCAATGTAATCGTCGAGTTCTTTATGGTAAAAATCAAACCGCGATGGCTTCAATGTTCTTCAATGTAATCGTCGAGTTCTTTATGGTAAACGTCCAGCCGCGTTTCGCCGGGTTCGGTCGGCAGTCCCAGTATGAGGTCCATCATGTGGTGCGGCGTCTTTCCGCCGATGGCCATGGACTTGATGCAGGAAACGCAGTAGACCGCGACGTCCTGACAGGGCATCTGCGCGGCGCGCTTCTTTTGAAACGCGTTGACCTCTTCGATGGACACATGCGGGTAAAAATTGTCTCCGCAGCAGATCGACTTCGTTCCGGAACACGCGGATTCCACGACTTCGATGTGCATCTTGTCCAGCAGGCTTCGAACCGCTTGGTGCACCTGCGGTTTCTTTCGAAACGAGCAGGAGTCGTGCACGCTCAGCTGCAATCCGTCGTAGGTCGGCAGCGGCAGCGCGGGAATCGCGTCCAGCACCTCCCAGATGGAGACCGTCTGTACGCCGTCGTAGAGCGAGCGAAACCGCCGGTCGCATCCGGCGCAGTTGTTGATGATGGTCGAGCCCTTCGGCAGGTTCGGGTCGTGCCGACAGCAGGTGGTGTGCAGCTTGGTCGGCAGAAACCGGCGGTTGAGCAGGTAGAGGATGTCCTCCACCGCTTCCGGCTTGTACAGGCTCATCGCGCAGCCGGGGTTGAAATAACAGTGTTCGGGGTCAATGTCTTCGAGTTGTATACTAGGTAGCCCAGGGTCGTCCATTTGGATTCGCTTCCTCCTCTGATGTTCTGATTTTTGCATATTCGGAATCTCGCACGTTTTTCGCGTTTTGAGATGTTCCTTTGAAACCGGGTACTGTTACGGATAGATCTTGATCTCGGATGCGCTGCATCCGTAGCGGGCGCGCAGATATTCATATAGATTTGCGCAGGCCAGCGCGTCGCAGAGCGCGTTGTGATGGCAGTCCAGCGCAATGCCGAGGCCTTCGCAGAGCACGTCCAGCTTGTGACTGCCGAACGCATACTTCGGAATGTGCCGCCGCGACTGCTCCAG
>CAZDXW010000004.1:6647-24010 GCA_964509485.1 uncultured Christensenella sp. | reverse complement strand
CCAGCTTGTGACTGCCGAACGCATACTTCGGAATGTGCCGCCGCGACTGCTCCAGTGTGCAAAGATAGCGCCATTGCTCGGTGTAGATGCCGTGCCGCTCCAGCGCGCGGCGCATCACGGGCAGGTCGAACAGCGCGTTGTGCGCCAAGAGCAGTCCGCCGGAAAAATACGGCTCGATTTCGGGCCAGATGACGTCCAGCGTCGGCTCGTACTCCACATCCTCCGGGCGAATGCCGTGGATGGAGATGTTGATTCCATCGAAGTCGTCGTCCGGGTTCACGAGATAGTGCAGGCGATGGACTTCGCCGCTTTCGTCCACGTGCACGAGTCCAATCGAGCAGATCGAGCGGGAATAGCGGTTCGGCGTTTCGACGTCGATTGCCGTATAGGTGTCGAATTCAGTTCGCTCGAACAAACCCGGCAAGCAACGCTTCTCCTTCGTTGTTTCGCCTCCCGGCGGGTCATTTAAGCGATATTATACCATAAGATTACAAAACAAGCAGGAAACTTTCCGGCGATTGCGAAAAAGACGCCGAATCTTCGGCTTTTCTTCACGCCGGAAACATGGTATAAATACGAATATGAGCAAACAATCCATCTGCTATATCGTCTGCGCGCTGCCGCAGGAACAGCCGTTTTCGCCGAACCCCGGCGATCTCGTGATTGCCGCGGACGCGGGGTATCGCCAGCTTGGCGGAATCAAGCCGGACTATGTGGTTGGGGACTTCGACTCGCTGGGCTACGAACCGGAGGGCGAGCGTATTCTGCGCCATCCCGCGGAAAAGGACGACACGGATACCCTGCTCGCGGTCAAACTCGGTTTGTCGCTCGGCTACTCCGCGTTTGTGCTGCTCGGCGGTGTCGGCGGCCGACTCGACCACACGCTGGCCAACATTCAGACGCTCGCCTATCTGCACGCGCACGGCGCGAAGGCCTGTCTCGTCGGGAAGGATGAGACCATTGCGATTTTGGAAGGGGGAACACTCCGGTTTCGCGCGGGGCTTAGTGGCGTGGTGTCCGTGTTTGCCTACGGGGAGCGGGCGACCGGCGTCTACGAGCGGGGCTTGCAGTATCCGCTGACGGACGCGACGCTGACGGACGATTTTCCCCTCGGAGTGAGCAACGCGTTTACCGGCGCGCCCGCCGAAATCTCGGTGGAACACGGGCGTCTGCTCGTGCTCTGGGGCGCACGGCTTGCGGACAGCGATCTCTTCGATTCTGCGTTTGAGTAAAATTTGACGAAACCGTGCTATCCTGACCTTTTCAAGCCGGATGGAATCGGCCATTCGGCAGCCAACGGACCATTCGGAGGATACCATGTTTCAAATTCTGGTTGTAGAGGACGATAAGGCGCTGCGGGAGCTCTATTGCACCGTGCTCTCGAAAAACGGTTTTGTCTATTACGAAGCGCGGGACGGCGTAGAGGCCTGGGACGTACTGGAAAAACAATACATCGATCTTGTCATTTCGGACATCATGATGCCGAATATGGACGGCTATGAGTTCGTGCGCAGCATGCGAAAGAACGGCCTGAACATGCCCGTGCTCATCATCACCGCGAAGGATACCTTTGAGGACATGGCGAGCGGGTTTCAGGCGGGCACGGACGACTACATGGTCAAGCCCGTCAACGTAAACGAGATGATTCTGCGCATCAACGCGCTGCTCAAGCGCGCGCAGATCGTCAACGAAAAGAAGATTCGCTTCGAAAACGCGGAACTGCACTTTGACGACCTCACCGTCTGCATCGACGGGGACTGCAACGTGCTGCCGCAAAAGGAGTTTTACATTCTCTACAAACTGCTCTCCAACCCGAACCGCGTGTTCACCAAGCAGCAGATCATGGACGAAATCTGGGGTATGGACACCGAGAGTGACCTGCATACGCTGGACGTACACATCAGCCGCCTGCGCGAGCGGTTTAAGGAGAACGCGCAGTTTGAAATCGTGACCATTCGCGGCCTCGGTTACAAGGCGGTGAAAAAGCATGCTTAAACTCCCGAAGGTCACGACCCGCCCGCGCGCGGCGCAGATCTTCGCGGTGATCATTGCCGGAATCATTACGGCGTCCATGGTACTGACCTATGGAATCATCTACATTCTGCTCAAACTGAAGATCGGCACGCTGACGATGATTCTGACCTCGTCCACCTATATGGGCATGCTTTCGATCCTGCTTGGGATCGGCATCGCCGCCTACACATCCACCAAAATGCTCTCGCCGATCCTCAAGATCAACGACGCGGCAAAGAAGGTTTCCAAGGGCGATTTCTCCGTTCGGCTGGAGGAGAAGAGCATTGCCAAGGAAATTGAGGAAATCGCCACCAGCTTCAACATCATGGTCAAGGAACTCGCGAGCACGGAGACGCTGCGCAGCGACTTTGTGAGCAACGTTTCCCATGAGTTCAAAACCCCGCTCTCGGCGATAGAAGGGTACGCAACGCTGTTGCAGGACGAGTCTCTGAGCAAAGAGGAGCAGGCGCGCTACATCGAGCGCATTCTGGAAAACACGAGCCGCCTTTCACGGCTGACGCAGAGCATTCTCTCGCTATCGCAGCTGGAAAATCAGGAGATCGTGCTGCAAAAGGAACCGTACATGCTGGACGAGCAGATTCGCCGTGTGCTCCTGGGATATGAGCCGATCTGGGAGGAAAAGAACCTCGCAATCGACCTCAATCTGGAGGCGACGCCGTTCTACGGAAACAAGGCGTTGCTTGCGCAGGTCTGGAGCAACCTCATTGACAACGCGATTAAGTTTTCAAACCCCTTTGGCGTGCTTTCGATCCACTGCCGCCCGTTTGGCAGCGGGGTTCGCGTGATCGTTCGGGACACGGGAATCGGCATGTCGGAGGACGTAATCAAGCGCGCGTTCGACAAGTTTTACCAAGGCGAGCGCTCGCATACCGGGCAGGGCAGCGGCCTGGGCCTTGCGCTCGTCAAGCGCATTGTGACGCTCTGCGGCGGAAGCATCTCGCTGGAGAGCGAGGTTGGCAGTGGTACGGCGATTACCGTTCAACTGCCGCTGGAAACGGGGACCGCAAAGCCCTGAATCCGATCTAAAATCGTACATTCGGCTCCGCGTTATGCGGGGCTTTTTTTTACCGCGAAGAACGCGTCTACGCGTGAAAAGGCGGGTCGAAAGCGTTAATTGGAAGGGGTTTTCGGGCGAACCGGATTTTCGCAGTTGAGAATCCGTTGAGCATTCATTGAATCAGACTTGAATGAAGGTTGATACAATTCGCCCGTCGGGCGTTCTTCAACACCAAAGGGATTTTGTGTTTTAAAATCGAAATCGTCCGATTGCAGAAATGAGGTACCCAATGGAATATATACTCGTAGCCGACAGCTGCTGTGATTTAACCAATGAACTGAAGCAGGAATGGGGCGTCACCAGCGTTCCGCTGACGCTTACCTTAGCCGAAAAAGAATTTACGGATGACGACAACCTCGACCTGCCGCAGTTTATGACGGAGATGAAGGCCTGCAAGGGCCGCGTCGGTTCCGCCGCGCCCGCGCCGGGCAGCTATGCGGACGCGTTCAAAGGCGCAAACGCCTTTGCCGTTACGCTTTCGAGCAGTCTCTCCGGTTCCTATGCCAGCGCCATGTCCGGCAAGTCGATTGCCGAGGAGACCGGCGCGGACGTGCACGTCTTCGACTCGCGCAGCGCCGCCGCCGCCGAAGTGCTGATCGTCATGAAAATTCGAAAACTGATTCACGAGGGACTGCAAAAGCCCGAAATCATTACCCGCGTCGAAAACTTCATCAAAGAGATGCGGACGTTCTTTGTGCTCGACAACATCGACAACCTGCTAAAAAACGGCAGGCTCAACCGCATCACGGCGACGATCATCTCCACGCTGCACATCCGCCCGATCATGGGCGCGGACGGGGACGGCAACATTTCGCTCGTTTCGCATGTGCAGGGCTGGAAGCAGGTCGTCAAGAAGCTCGCGGATACGATTGCTTCGGACGGCAGACCCACAAAAGGCAAGAGCCTTGTCATTACGCACTGCAACAATCCTTCCATGGCGGAGGAACTCAAAGGCGAAATTGAGCGCCGTTACGAGTTTGCGGAGATTCTCGTTTTGCCGACGCGCGGGGTCAGCTCGCTCTATGCCAATGAAAAAGGCGTCATCATGGCGTTTTAATTGAGCGCGATGAAAACCGGGCAACACCCGGTTCAACGCGCCGCACCATACATTTTACTGGGAGGAACACCATGCAACCGTATATGCTAACCTGCTGCTCGACCGCCGATATGCCGAAGGAATACTTCGAACAACGGAACATCCCCTACGTATGCTTCCATTTCTTCTTTGATGGGGTGGAGTATCCGGACGATCTTGGCCAGAGCATGTCGTTTGAAGAATTCTACAAGCGGATTGAACAGGGCGCCATGCCGACGACCTCGCTTGTCAATACGGAGCAGTTTCTTGCGTTCTTCGAGCCGTTCCTCAAGGACGGCAAGGACATTTTGCACCTGTCGTTCTCTTCGGGACTTTCCGGTACCTATGCCGCCGCGTTGCTCGCGCGGGACGAGCTCAAGGAGCGCTATCCGGATCGCAAGATCGTCCTCGTAGACTCGCTCGGCGCGTCCTCCGGCTACGGCATGATGGTGGACAAGCTTGCGGATCTGCGCGATTCCGGCATGCCGCTGGACGAAGCCGCGGAATGGATTGAGGATCACAAGCTGAATCTGCATCACTGGTTCTTCTCCACCGACCTGTCGCATTACAAGCGCGGCGGACGAATCTCCGCAACGGCGTTTGCCATCGGCTCGCTGCTGAACATCTACCCGCTGATGAACATGGACGAGCTGGGGCACTTGACCCCTCGCTTCAAGATCAACGGAAAAAAGCGCATTATGCGCGAGATCGTCGGTCAGATGGAGCAGCACGCGGAGCACGGGCTGGACTATGACCAGAAGTGCTTCATTTCGCAGTCCGCCTGCATGGACGACGCGAAGGCTGTTGCCGCGATGGTCGAGGAAAAGTTCCCGAAACTCAACGGCAAGGTGATGATCAACAGCGTCGGCACCGTCGTCGGTTCCCACACCGGCCCCGGAACGGTGGCACTCTTTTTCTGGGGAGACTCCAGAAAAAAGTCATAATTTAAAAAATTATGGTGGCACAGTTTTTCTGGGAAGATACGCGGAAGAAGTCTTAATTTCGGATTCGTTTCACAAAAGCTCCTGTGATTGCTCGCAGGAGTTTTTTATTTCGCAAAATTCCTTGACATATTCCTTATTATTACCTATAATTCCACATATAAGGAACAAGAGGAACAAAAACATGCAGGAAAGCTATTTTACCGTCGAGCAGATTGCTGAGCTGCTACAGATGCATCCAAAGACCGTCCAGCGGTACATTCGCGAAGGGCGCCTCCGCGCGGTCAAGGTCGGCAAGGCCTGGCGCGTCAGCGGGCACGACCTGAGCGTGTTTACCGAGAGCGTGCCGCCCGCGCCGGAGCACGCGCCGGTCACGGTCGTCTCCAGCGTGGCGGACGTTTACGCCGCCGAGCGGGAGGACGCGATTCGCATCGCGAACACGCTCACCGCCGCACTCAACAGCAAACCCGCCGAGTATGGCGCGAGTCGGCTCAACACGCAGTATATTCCGGAGGAACGCAAACTTCGAGTCACGCTCTACGGCGGCGCGCGGTTCACCGCGGCGATGCTGGAAGCGCTCGCGCTGTTGACCGGTGAAACGGAACAGACCGAATAACACGAAAGGAATCGATCTATGAAGACCAGCGTTTACCACAGCCCGGAACAGCGGGATGCGTTCCGCGCCGTGTATCAGCAGTTTCTATCCAGCATGCCGTTTGCCAAGCGAATGGTGGAAACGCCGTATGGCGAAACCTTTCTGCTGGAAGCGGGGGACGCGGCAAACCCGCCCGTGCTGCTGCTGCATGGCTCGTGCTCCAACAGCGCGTTCTGGTTTGGCGACATCCTCGCGCTCATGGACGCGTATCACGTGTTTGCCGCGGACATCCCCGGCGAAGCGGGCAACAGCGCGGAGTACCGCCTGAGCCTCGACAATGCGGAGTACGCCGAGTGGCTCGCCACGCTGTTGGACGCGCTAGGCCTTAAGTCGGCTTCGCTGGCGGGCAACTCGCTGGGCGGTTGGATGGCGCTCAAGTTTGCTACCGCCTACCCCGCGCGTGTGGAGCGGCTGATGCTGATTGCCAGCGGCGGTCTTGCGGACGTGAACCGGCACTATCTGGAAAAAGCCTTCGCCGCCGAGGAAGCGGGCGAGGAGCTGACCTTCGACGAGGACGTCACCGGCGGCGTAGCAATTCCGAAGGAGATTCTCGATTTTTTGAATCTGATTCTCGCGAGCTACGATCCGATTTGCGTCCCCTTGCCGGTGTTCTCCGGCGAGGCGCTGGAGAAGCTGACCATGCCGGTGCTCTATGTCGCGGGCGAGGCGGACGATTTGCTCGACACGCAGGCGGGCGAGGCCGCGGTGCGCGCGCATATTCCGCAGGCCGAGATCCATCTGCTGCCCGGCGTCGGGCACATGATTCTGAATCCGTCGGTTTGGATGCTGCCGTTTCTATTCAATCACTGAACGCACGAAAGAAAACCGCCGGAGCAATCCGGCGGTTTTGTCTTGCGTTATTTGGGCTAAAGTAGCTTCTTTCGCTTAAAGAAGATAAAGCTGACGATCACGATCACAACGCTGAGCAAAATCACGGCGGGGTAACCGTAGATGCTCGTCAACTCCGGCATAAACTTGAAGTTCATGCCATACCAGCCGACCAGCAGCGTCAGCGGCATGAAGATCGTGGTCACGACGGTAAAAACCTTCATGATGCGGTTGGCGTTGTAGTCCAGCGCGGCCATGTATGCCTCGCGAACCTGAACGAGACTGTCGCGCAGGAGCTGCGCGTTCGCGGTTAGGCGGGCGATCTTGTCCCGCATGGCGCGAAAATAGTGCAACCGGTGCTCGGAAAAGAGATCCGCTTCGTTCTCGACCATGGCGTCGAAGATGTCGAGCAGCTGCTCGTAGTAGTTGCGGATGATCAATAGCCTGCGCCGGAGCGAGAGGATTTCGCCGTTGAAGTGCTTGCCGGTTTCGCCGGTTTCAATTTGGCCCTCCATCATTGCGATCTGGTTGTCATAACTCTCGAGGTCGCTGCCGTCGTCCGCGAGCAGCAGCTCAAAGAACATGCAGATTAGCCGCTCCATCGACGCGGACTTCGGGTTAATCCGACGCGAAGCTTCCTCAAACGCGAGCGGAATGCTGCCGTCGTCGTCCTTAATGGAAACGAGCAGCAGCAGGTTTTTACGGACGATCAAGCCGACGCGGTCGCGCGCGCCGTAGACGTTTGCCACATCGCGCAGGGATACGACGCAGAAGAGGTGCCCGTCCGTGACGTCAATCGTCGAGCGAAAGCGCGTGTCCGGCCGTTCCGTTTCCTCAATCGCGGCCTGCGCAAAGCCGAAGCGCGCGGCAAAGCTCTCGCGAAACTCCGCGAGCGAAACGACGCCCGCCGTCAGGCAGTTTTCATCGATCTCGGTGAGGGAAACCGGCTTGCAACCCTCTGAAAACGCATAGAGCATACGGTTGACCGCTCCTTTTGGATTCACTTCTGATAATTCGATGATATGCCTTTCCGGCGGCGCGGTCAAGCGGCGTTGCGAAAGCCCGGCCAAAAGGCGTATAATAAACTGATTCTGAGGAAAACACGGAGAACGAACAGATATGGCACACATCGACGACGCAAAGCGCATCCATATGATCGGCATTGGCGGCTGCAGCATGAACGGCCTCGCGCTGATTTTAAAATCGCAGGGGCACACGGTCACCGGCTCCGACCGCGAGCGCACGCAGTTTACGGACTTGCTCGATCACGAGGGCATTCGCTACTCAATTGGGCACACCGGCGAATACGTGGAGGACGCGGACCTGGTGGTCTATTCCGCCGCGATCAAGCCGGAGAATCCGGAGCGCGTGCTCGCCAAGGAAAAGGGCATACCGGAGCTGGAGCGCAGCGTCGCGCTCGGGCAGATCAGCGAGCGCTATGCGGAGGTGGTCGCCATCGCAGGCTGCCACGGAAAGACGACCATCACCTCGATGCTCGCCATCATCAACGACCGCGCGAAGACGGAGGCCACGATTCATGTCGGCGGCTACGTGGAGTTTCTCGCGGGCGGCGTGCACGTTGGCAAGCGCGACCTGTTCGTGACGGAGGCCTGCGAATACGTCGAGAGCTTTCTGACGCTGAAACCGACCATTGCGCTGATCAACAACATCGACGACGACCATCTCGATTATTACGAAAACATCGACGCGATCTACGCCGCGTTTGAACGTTTTCTGGCGCTGCTGCCGGAGGACGGCGTGTTCGTCGCCTGCACGGACGATTTTCGCGTCCGCGCGCTGGCAAAGGCGTCCAAGCATACCGTCATCTCCTACGGCCTGGAAGGCGGAGATTATACCGCCGCAAACGTGACTTTCGACGCGCTCGGCAACGCGGGGTTCGACGTCGTCCGCCGCGGCGAGCCGCTGGGGCGCGTGCAGCTCTCGGTACCCGGCATGCACAACATCGTAAACGCTTTGGGGGCAATTGCGGTGTCCGACCGGCTGAAGGTTCCGTTCGGCGTGGTCGCGCAGGCGCTGCATACCTTCCAGAACACGCGCCGTCGCTTTGAGTACTATGGCGAGCGCAACGGCGTGAAGGTGTTTCACGATTACGGCCACCACCCCAGCGAGATTCGTGCAACGCTCGACGCCGCAAAGCGCGTTCCGCACAAGAAGCTCTATTGCGTCTTCCAGTGCAACAGCTATACACGCGCGCGCACGCTGTTTTGCGAGAACGTGACCTGCTTTACGGATGCGGACTGCGTGCTCGTGCCGGACATCTACCCCGGCCGCGAAAAGGATACCGGCATCGTCCACGCGCGGGATATGGTTGCCGCAATCAACGAAACCAAGCGCAACGCCGTCTATATTCCGACGTTTGAGGAAATTCGGCTGTATCTGGATGAGCACGCCGAAGACGGCGACCTTGTCGTCACCGTCGGTTCGGGGGACGTCTACCGCCAGACGAAGAAGCTGCTGTAATCGAAACGGACTCGGCTGAAGGAGGAAACCGCCCATGCCTTCCATCTTCGAAGCGCTCAAGGATTATCTGCCGGACAAGCGCGTGCTCGATCAGCGCCCGCCGTTTGACAACGATCTGTCCCAGCCGCTGTTTCACAAAGGAAGCACGGTCGGCTGCATTACCCTGCATGGTATTGGCGGTACGCCCGCGAACGTCCGTGTTGTGGCGGACGCGCTGATTGCCAAGGGATATACGGTCGTCTCGCCGACCATTCCCGGGCACGGCGAAACCGTCCGTGCGCAGAACGCCTCCACGGGCAAGCAGTGGGTCGAAGGAATCCGCGCGGCGTATCGAAAACTCAAGGACGAGGGTTGCGAGCAGGTCTACGCGCTCGGACTCTCGCTCGGCGGCATTCTCTGCGGCCTGCTCGCGGAGGAGCAGCACCTCGATGGACTCGTGCTGATTTGCACGCCCATCAAGATGAAGCGCTACCTGCGCGTCGCCAAGGCGCTCAGCCCGATTCTACCCGTTGTCGGGTATCCGGAGGGGCGGGAGGGCAAGCCCGTCTGGGGCGACAATCTCTACGCGCAGATGTACGGCGGCCTTTCGACCAAGAAGCTGGTCGACCTAAGCCGTCTTGCGCGAAAGCTGCGTAAGAACCTCGCAAAGATCGACTGCCCGACGCTGCTTATTGCCGCCGCCGGGGACGACAAGGTCGATCCCGCGAGCATCGAAATCTTCTGCTCCGGCGCGGTCAATGTGCCCAGCGTGGATCTCGCAGAATTTGAGCATTCGCCGCATGGCTGCACCTACGGGCCGGAGAAGGAGCTCGTCGCCGCGCGCTGCGCAGAGTTCGTGTCCGACTTGGTTGACAAGCGCACAACCGCTTCGGTATAATTTCCCTTGCCGCGCCAAACGCGCGGTACAACCGCATACCGGTCTCCGTAGCTCAGTAGGATAGAGCGTTCGCCTCCTAAGCGAAAGGCCGCGCGTTCGAATCGCGCCGGGGACGCCAAAAAGGAATCCACCCAAATGGGTGGATTCCTTTTTGGCTAAAATGAAAGCGATTCGAAGCCGCGTGAAGAAAACGCCGCAGTGTCGGCGTTTTTAGCGGCCGCGGAGGGCAGCCGACCAGGCTGCGAGCGGTGTGAGCGAGCAGCGGGCGGATAACCGGGGAATCGCGCCGGGGACGCCAAGGAAAAGACCACCCGAAGGGGTGGTCTTCAGATTATACTTTGCCGGAATTACAATGAGAAGATATTGGTAATGAGCCATTGAACAAGATCGGTCTTTGCGGGATTTATTGCGTGTGCGATACGGTCGCGGATGGTTCACGACGTGGGATGCGTCATGCTTGCTCGAACAGAGACTTGGTGGATAGTGGACATACAACATAATCCATATGAATAAACGGTCTACTTGAAGTAGGCCGTTTATTTGCTTGATTGGTTAAAACGATTGATAAAATTACTATGTCTGCGATACGACTAATAATAGCATGGGCCTGAGCCTTGACCACCGCCATCTCCACCATCACCAGAATCACGATGACGCCACCATTCAAGCATTTATCTCACCTCCTAGTATCAGCTTTATATTCTCACTTCAGGAGTGTTAGGAGAAAGGCCATTCAATTCTACCATTGCTTAGAAGAATTATAAAGTAGTTCGTGAGTAAAAGCAAAAAGCAAGAAAGAACTAAATTATCAAGAACTAATAATCGTTTTTTCTTCATGATATTAATCGCCCGATTATGTTCAGCACATTTCAAGTACGAATCCCTTATATAACCGAGAAGTGATAACTCATCAAGAATTATGTGATCATATCTTTCATCTTGAAAGACGCGCATCTTTGAAGCATATATTTCTCTATGCTCTTTTCTAGCCACATTTAGAGGTATTTCGAGATACTGTAACTTTACAGAGTAATATGACAAATAAAACGTGACAATTTGAGAAATCAACAGTGTAACAGTTAGAAAAAAAATAACGTAAATATAAAGATACTCTAGGAAAGGAAGACTATTTAATACAAAGATATATGAAGCTTGCACGACAAACAACGTTAAGTTGATAAAAAGAAATGAAAAAGATGAAGAAAACTTCCTCTCGCAAACATGTCTGGTATCCAACTCAATCTTGTATAGTTCGCGATACTCGAGTAATTCCTGAGTCAAACAATATGATTCGATTTTTCCGATTCTTCTCATTTTAACTCCCAACAATATTTTATATATTAATCCTCTGCTGACAATCATTCAATACTATATGAAATCAATTTTTATCCATGAGGGTTAAAGCTTTCGACGAAATTTTTCAGCCAGTTATTTGCAGCTTCATTCTTATTCAAAAAAGAAATTGTTTTGAACATGAGCCAATTGGTCAACATCTGAAATACTGATAGTGCGTTTTTTCCTAAAAACAAAAGGACGTTCATAATAGTTTATTAAGCACTTTTCACATTTTAGCAACATTTGCTTTATATCTTCCTGACAAATAACCCCAATATCGTAAACAAATGAACTCATGATCTTGTCGAGAATCTCCGTGTTCGAATCTTCAGTGAATTTAGCAGATAATAAGGCTCTCATTTCTGCAAAATAGTGGATTAAAATTTACAGATAAACATTGAGAATATTAAAATCTTTCAAAGTTTGATCGTCGAGTAAAACGCTTGATTTTGCGAGCGAGGCAGCAAATCGATTGGCGAAATTCGTGAATATACTATTGGACAAGAATATCTTCTGCAAGCCATATACAGCATTATTATCTTTAATTGAAGATAAGAAGGGATATACCTCTAATAAGTACGCGATTTGATCCTTATCATGGATTGAACGCATTTGATCTAACTCAATCATAAGAGCCCAAATTTCTTCATATGCAGCGATTCGTTTGTCTGTAATTTTCTCCGCAACACGAATTCGAGCAAGGCGTTTTTCGGTTAAAGGACTACTAAAGTAAGTAATAAGTGCACCAGCAAACAGAGGAATCAAGATCCAAAGAACATTATTAATCCAAGCAGCCATTTACAACTCCTGTAACGCGCTGAATTGTGATGGTTCGAAATTAATCCTCGTGATTATGATATGATAACAATCAACAAAAAACAACTGTTTATATTCTCCAATTTGAATTTATGATACTATAATTTTGATATCTGATTTATCTAGATATCGGATAAATGATTTAAAATATTCACTGTCAAATCAACCAATTGAGAAAACTTCAAGTCGAGAGATAGATAATCTGAGGCATATATACACCCCGTCGTATGTGCAACTTTTGTTAGATGGTTGAGGTTAATTCCCGCGTACCGAAGCAGGGAGACGAACTTACTGACTACGGGCAGGACGAGCTTCGCCACATACATGTCAATCGCTATCTTTCGCAGGTAGACACCGAGCCGCATGGTATCCATCTGCGCCATCTTCTGGTCAATAATCTCCTTCTCGCGGCGGACCACGCGAAAGTGCAACTGAATATCCTGCTTCTCTTCTTCCGGAATCATCGTTTCTCCTTTACCGCGCAAACGCGCATCTGTCGTTCTGGAAAAATCTCGCCTTCCGCGAAATGCAAAGCTGTTCCTTCGCGTTTGAATCGCGCCGGGGACGCCAAAGGAAAGACCACCCGAAGGGGTGGTCTTGATTTTCTTTTCAGCGAAAGAGAATTTCTTTGGCGGGTGTTGCTCCGCATCTTTCAAGAACGAGCGGGGCTCACTTTTGTTCCGCCCCGGAATTCCAAGCCGAAGATTATGTTGGTACATCAAGTTTCGCAAGCAGAAGCAACGGGACAATTTTTAACGTATATGATATTCTAAACAAGTAAAACACGTATTGCTTGAAAGACGAAGAAACTATACGAATACGCTCTATATAGTTAATCAGAAAAATTCTAAACGGGCAATTTTCACAGAGTAAGGACAATTTAGGGAACGGCATTCAACAGGGATTCAGAATCGATAGTAGAGGAGAATGCGATGATGAAGAAGTTGTTTTGCGCAATCATTGCGGTGCTGACTACGTTTGGACTGACCGCTTGCTCCGCGCCTGCGGCAGCTTCGCCCGATGCGGCGGAAATTGCGGCGTCGGCATCCGAAGTGGTCAAGTTTACCGACCCTACGCTTGAGGCGATGGTGCGCGCAACAATGGGCAGGCCGGAGGGCGACATTACCGCGACGGAAGCGGAGACGGTCACCGAGCTGAACTTGAGTTTCGAGTGGCAGCAGCATCTCCCGGACGCAGTTCAGATTCAGAATATCGGCGGGCTGGAGTACTTTACAAACCTCAAACACCTCGATCTTTCGTTCCATGCGATCAAGGATGTTTCCCCGCTCGCCGGGCTGACCAAACTTGTCACGCTGTCGCTGGGCGAAAATCCGGTTGCCGATCTTGCGCCGCTTGGCAGGCTGACGAGCCTGAAGGTGCTTTCGCTTTCCGGTTGCGCGGCGGAGGATTATAGTGTGCTTTCGAACCTAGTCGGACTGCAACAGCTTGAGCTGGATCATTCGACGATTGCCGATGTGTCGCCGCTTTCCACGCTGACCGGTTTAAAGCGTCTGTATCTTGCGGGCAGCCCTGCTTCCGACTACTCTGCGCTTGCGGCAATCTATCCATATCTGGAGGATCGGGATTTCACAATTATAACCTCGCTTCGGGAGCTGGGGTTTGTCATGGCGGACAACAAAAATCAGGCGTACTACGGGGACGTTCAGCGCGACGGGTTGTGCGTGACCATAAACCACGCCGAGTGGGGCGCTCCGGAGACGGAAGATATGGCGAAATGCGTAAAACTGGATGTAATGCTGGATAGCGGGTATATCTTGACCGTATTGTACTATCCGGAGATTAGTGCCTATGTCTTTCAAATGAGCATCCGGGATGAACAGATGAACTACGTCTGCAATGTGGTGGACGGTAAAGTGATAATGGATCCCGAGAGCAGGGTGCGCTATGAGCGGATGATTCTGGAGGCGCTGGGGGAAATGGATGAATCGGATGTGCTGCTTGCGCCACTCCCTGTTTATAACGACACAATACAGAAAACATTCCATATGACTGCCGACGCGCTCTATGCGCTCCCGATGGAGTGACTCGGGTTGCCGAACAAAACTGACACCCGCAAGTGCGCCGAGACTGAAGCAGAATAGTTGTCGTTTGGTCAGGTTGAAGATGACTATTGTTTTGATTCAGGTCGGGTCTCTTGGGATAGGTACGTAGGCCAAGCTAACGCCTCTTCTTCAATTTATATTTCGAGGAAGTATCGTTTTTATCGGCCAGGGTGGTGAAGTTCATTTCAGTCTGCTATACTTTTTGACAAGCACTTATAAAAGAACATGATAACCGTTCGAAGTGTGCATCATCAGTTTGGAGGTGTTAAAGTGAAGCCTAAAGAAGTATTACAACAGTTTGTGGATGCATTCAACAATGCTGATGTCGAGGCCTTATCAGGACTCTATGCGGAGAATGCAATCAACCATCAGGTTGCAAATGAACCGATTATTGGACGCGAGAATATTAGAAAAATGTTTGAGAGTGAATTCTCTCAAGCCAAAATGATCTGCATGGTGGAAAATATGTTCGAAGACGGGCAGTGGGCAATCATGGAATGGCGTGATCCACTGGGTTTGCGTGGATGCGGCTTTTTCCAAGTTGTGAATGACCAAATCGTTTTCCAACGTGGTTATTGGGACAAACTCTCCTTTCTCAAACAAAATGGGTTGCCGATTGAGTAGTGTGTTCCAATCGGCATAACAATTTATCGGATTCCATTTACAAAGCTCAGAACACTTGTTCTGGGCTTTTAATGCGCACTAAAAACACTCTTACTCAAACTCCCCGTCTTGAACAGCGTGAAGCACAGCAGCACCGTATACCCCATGCACGTCCAAACCGCTTTCATGATGTCCGCGTCGATGGCGATGCTCTAAATCAAAACTAAGCGGAAGCCGCCAAGAATTCAGACGGGCGACTAATCAGAATACCGATGACCAGAATCGCGATCGGCGTCGTCATGGGCTGGGCAATGTTGACCACCGCCTGCACCGCGTAGGCGACGAGCGCAACGCTCAACCCGCGGGCGGCGGGGAACACGGCGCTTTTGCGGATGCCGGAGCGTAACGCGGAAACGAGCGCGAACAGATAGGCCGCCAGTCCCAGCGCGCCGGAGACGAGCAGGTGTTGCAGATATTCGTTGTGCGCGGAGTCCAGCGCCGCGTCGGGAAACACGCGCTGCACGGCGTCCGCATGGAACAGCGCACCCGGGCCCGCGCCAAATATGTGCTGGAGCGGGGTGTACCGGTCGTAGAGCCGCGCGGCGAACATCCAGATCTTGCCCCGGTCGGTGCCCCAGCTGGGGCTGAAGCGCAGGTACCGCGCCGCGCCGCCGAGCGGAACATTCGAAAGCGCCGTGTTTAGCAGCACGAGCGCGATTGCCGCAATCAGCATGAGCACAAGAAGCGCAATCCAGTATGGTTTGCGCAGGCGCAGGAGCCGCTCCGCGCTTGCATGCTTCAACAACAGCCAGAGCAGTATCGCCGCCAAAAGCATCGATCCGGCAACCACCGGGGAAGCAAACCGGAGCGCAAAGCCGGAGACAAAGGTTGCGGAGGGCAGCAAGCGCGACAGTTGCCCGAAGGCGAGCGCGGTGAATGCAAACAGAGCGAGGGCGAGCAGATAGCGCCGCAGCGCGGTTTGATCGGAAAACAGCCCGATGGGAAACAGCAGAGCGATGGCGGCAAGGCCGAGCGCCGTGCTGTCGCTGCCCGCGACCAGTGTGCCGAGGAACACGACGACCAGCAGGAGCGCGCTGAGCACGCGATTGAGCGGACGTCTCGCTTCCAGAAACACTTCTATCGAAGCGGGAACCGCCATGCAGAGATAACTGCCGTAGAAGTTCGCGTTCCCGATGGTCGAAAGGAACCGACCCTGATCGCGCTCGGCGAGGTCGCGAAAGAAGCCCAGCGGATCGACGCCAAAGTGGTTCAGCGCACCGAGCAGGCAAACGGGCACCGCGCCGAACGCCAGCGCGCGCAAGGGTATCCGCGGGTCGATGGTCTGCTGCGCGAGGGTTAAGACGATTCCCGCGTAAACGAGCAGCGTAAAGATGCCCTGATAGCGATTGTTCTCGCCCCAGACCGCGTCCTCGAGATGCCCGCCCAGCGCGGAACCGACGCAACAGCAAAGCGCGAGGAGAAACAGGGCGATTGCGGCGGGGTGCAGGCGGATTCGCTCCGGCTTTACGCCGTAGTCGAGCGGAAAGATCAGGCGCGCAAGCAGTAGCAGAAACAGGTAGAGTAGACTCGCGCCGAGAAAGAACGCCAGCTTGGTTTCCGTAATATCGAAGTACATGCGCCAAAAGACGAGCGGAAGAATAGCGCATACCGCAATGAGATACGCCGTGGTCAAAGCGCGCGACGCACGCAGATACTTTTCCTGAAAGGTAATCGGTTCCATATTGTTCCTCTAGATTCCAACAAAGCTTGGTGGGAATTCCTTTTGATCGTTTGCGCAGGCTTCTCGGCGGAGATTTCTGTTTCCCGTGCAACATACACGTCCTTCACGGAGAAAAATCGGTTTGTGACGCTTTTATGAATTTTACCATAAATCACGCTTTTTCGTTTGACAATTTCGAAAAGCCGCAGTATCATACACGTGTACTAACACATATAGTACACTTAGGAACGCAAAAACACAAACAAACTTGGAGGTACAACTCATATGAAAAAAACTCTTGTTCTGATGGCAATGGTCATCGCCAGCGTATTCTTCTTCGCCGCATGTGGCCCGAAGGTAGCGTCCAACGGGAACGCCGCATTTGCATCTGGAAGCAACGCATTCGCATCCGGCGGCAACGTGCAGCCGATCGCAACCGCGAGCAACGCGGGCTGAACCCAGTGAGTTTCATGGACACAAGAAACCAAGCTCGGGAGGCGCGGTTTCGGGTAAAGAAAAGACGGCTTAGGCCGTTTTTTTATTTGATCAATCAAGGTGCTCTCTTGCATTTTGGTTTGACAGAAAGACGGCTTAGGCCGTTTTTTTATTTGATCAATCAAGGGACTCTCTTGCATTTTGGTTTGACAGAAAGACGGCTTAGGCCGTTTTTTTGTTTCTCTACATAGAAATAGGCAGGTGATACACCTGCCTATATTGATGAAAGAAGTACTATCCGAGCAATTTCTCGTCCGGATACGCACCCGCGCTGGTGAGTTCCTCCAGCGCTTTTTGCACCTCCGGCTTATCCTCGCGATAGGTCACGCCATACCAGCGATCCGGCGAGGAGAGCACGCGGACGCGCACCTTGCCCTCGCGCA
>CAZDXW010000004.1:3044-6547 GCA_964509485.1 uncultured Christensenella sp. | reverse complement strand
CCATACCAGCGATCCGGCGAGGAGAGCACGCGGACGCGCACCTTGCCCTCGCGCAGCAGACGGCCGACTTCCTGCGGAATTAAAAACTCCGCTTTCAACGGATTATTCTGCATCGCATTGGTCAGGAAGATCGGGAACTGCGCCTCCAGCTCGGCAAACAGCGACGGCGTAAAGCCAAAGAAGTTCATGGAGACGAATTTGTCGCCGGAGAAATGGACAAACGTCTGTCCGTCGTCCTCGGTGTAGGCGGGGCCATCCGGCATTTTGAAGATCTTGAGCCGCTCGACGATGTCGACGAGTTCGTTCTGCGGGCTGACCTCGCAGACGCCGCGCGCAACGGAGCCGTGCTCGGTGAGCGTGTTCTTCGCCAGATACCCAACCATCGAGTAGTCGGCCTTTTCGCCATCCTTCGCGTTTTTCAGGTAGTCGTAGAGCACCGAAAATGCGTGCTTTCCATAATAATCGTCCGCGTTGATCGCGGCGAACGGCTCGCGCACAACGTCCTTGCAGCAGAGAATCGCATGCGCGGTGCCCCAGGGCTTGACCCGCTCGCTCGGAACCGAGAACCCCGGCGGCAGCATCGCGTCCGGCTGCTGGAAGACATAGTGCACTTCCAGATGCTTCTCCGCGCGGCGGCCGATGACTTCGTAAAAGTCCTGCTCAATCCGTCGGTTGATGATGAAGACAACCTTTTCGAACCCGGCTTGCATCGCGTCGTAGAGGGAATAGTCCATAATGATTTCGCCGTGCTTGCCAATGGGGTCGATCTGCTTGAGTCCGCCGTAGCGACTGCCCATGCCGGCGGCCATCACGACAAGAGTTGGTTTCTGCATGATCTGTTTGCTCCTTGCTCTTTCAAAATTGATGCATGGATCAGTTGGAATACATCGTTCGATTTTTCGGTCTTACGCCTCGTCGTAACCTCTTGGATTCTGCGACTGCCAGCGCCAGGCGTCCTCGCACATGCGCTCAATGCCGAACTCCGCGCGCCAGCCGAGCTCCCGCGCGGCCAACTCCGGGTCGGCATAGCAGGCGGCAACGTCCCCGGGGCGACGAGCAACGATTTCGTACGCCAGCGTCTTTCCGCAGGCTTTTTCAAACGCATGTAGCACATCCAGCACGGAGTAGCCGACGCCGGTGCCGAGGTTGCAGGTCACCATGCCCGTTGTGCGTTCGAGCTTTTTCAGTGCGGCGACGTGCCCCTTGGCAAGGTCGACTACGTGGATGTAGTCCCGAACGCCCGTGCCGTCCGGCGTTGGGTAATCGCCGCCAAAGACGCGCAGCCGCGGCAGCTTACCAACCGCAACCTGCGCGATGTAGGGCATGAGGTTATTTGGGGTTCCGTTCGGGTCCTCGCCGATTCGGCCGGAGGGATGTGCACCAACGGGGTTGAAGTATCGCAGCAAACCAATGCGCATCTGCGGCTCGGCAAGCGCGAGGTCGCGCAGCATGTCCTCGATCATCAGCTTCGTGCGCCCGTAGGGATTCGTGGCCGAAAGCGGAAAGTCCTCCCGAATCGGGACGCTCGCGGGATCGCCATACACCGTGGCGCTCGACGAAAACACGAGCTGGGTTACGCCGTGCTTCTTCATGGAAAGCAGCAGGTTCAGCGTGGAGACGAGGTTGTTCTGGTAGTACTCCAGCGGCTTTTGCACGCTCTCGCCAACGGCCTTGAGCCCGGCGAAGTGAATCACCGCGTCGATGGAAAATTGTGAAAACAGCTCCTCCGTTGCGGCGGCGTCCGTCAGGTCGCAGCGAACGAAATCAAACGGTTTTGCACAGAGGGAACGCATCCGTTCCAACACTGCGGGCTTGCTGTTGACGAAGTTATCCGCAACGACAACGTCGTATCCCGCGCTCAAGAGTTCAAGCGTGGTGTGGCTGCCAATGTATCCGGCGCCGCCGGTTACGAGAATGCGCATATGGTGGTGGTACTCCCTTCCTGTTGCGTCGTGTTCGGGCGGGGTCCATGCCCGCTCGTGACGCGATACGACGATCCGGCGAAATCGTGAAAAACCCGTTGTCGACTTGGTTACTCGATTCGCTTGTTTACAACTCTATTATAGGCGCGGGCATGTCGCCTGTCAAAGGCGGCAATGAATACGCGAAAATCGATATTAACTTACGGATTTAGCCTGCTTTTTCGATTTTTAGCTTTCCTAAATAATATTGCTATGTTATAATTCAATCTGGTTTTACCGAAAAGTAAGACATAGGTTTTGAATCACACCGAGGAGGAAGAGTATGGCAAAGCAGAAGACTGTCGTTCCCTTTCATGGAACGCAGGAGCAGGAGAAACAACTTTTAAAGATCATTGCCGACCATAAGGACGTTCCGGGCGCGCTGATGCCGGTGCTTCAGCAGGCGCAGGAGCTCTACGGGTACCTGCCCATTGAGGTGCAGACGAAGATCGCCGAAGGTCTCGGCATCTCGATGGAAGAGGTCTACGAGGTCGTTACATTTTACGCGCAGTTCTCGCTGAACCCGACGGGCAAACACCGCGTTGCGGTTTGCCTCGGCACGGCCTGCTATGTAAAAGGCGCGCAGAACATCCTTGAAGAGCTGGAAAAGCAGCTTGGCGTCAAGGCGGGCGGCACCACCGCGGACGGCGTGTTTACGCTCGAAGCAACGCGCTGCCTCGGCTGCTGCGGCCTGGCTCCCGTCATCGTTGTGGATGAGGAAGTCTATGGAAGGCTCGTTCCCGCGGACATCAAGGGTATTCTGGCGAAGTACAACTGATCGCCCAAACTTGGACGAAGGGAAAAAGCCAATGAAGATTCGTGAGATCGCAACCCTGCTGAGCGCGGAAGTCCTCTGCGGCGAGCACATGCTCGACGAAGAGGTGCAGAGCGCCTGCGGAAGCGACATGATGAGCGACGTGCTGGCCTACGTGAAAGATCAGGGCGTGCTGGTGACGGGGCTCGTCAATTCGCAGGTGATCCGAACCGCCATGATGATGGACATGCGCTGCGTGGTGTTCGTTCGCAGCAAGCGTCCGACACCGGAGATGGTGGAGCTCGCCCGGGAGAACCACATTGCGCTGCTGGCAAGCGGCTCGCGCATGTACGAAGCCTGCGGCAGACTCTATCAGCACGGGCTTGGCAGCGAGGGCTGCTAACGATGGCGGAAAGCTTGAAGTTCCATTTCGATGTGGACGGCGACAACTTTACCTCCGCCGGCGCCGCGTCGGTTGAGGTCAAGCGAAAGCTCCGGCAGCTGGGATTTCCCGCGGAGACAATTCGTCGGGTGTCCATCGCGATGTACGAAGGCGAGATCAATATGGTCGTCCATGCCCGCGGCGGCGTGGCGGACGTATTCGTTGAACCAAACTGCATTACGATCATCCTCGCGGACCGGGGGCCCGGCATTCCGGACATCGATCTTGCGATGCAGGAAGGCTATTCCACCGCGCCGGACAACATCCGCGCGCTGGGCTTCGGGGCGGGCATGGGCCTGCCGAACATGAAGCGATACACGGACGAAATGAAGATTGACACCGTGCT
>CAZDXW010000004.1:0-2944 GCA_964509485.1 uncultured Christensenella sp. | reverse complement strand
AGGCACGACGGTCACGATGAAGGTCAATATTTAACACAAGTCAAATGCACGGACGCCAATCGCATAGAAGCGCAAGCGTCATGGTCAATCGGATTCTTTCAGCACACGAACGCGGGTTACACCGCGTGGAGACGCCCTCCCACAGCCCGGCAACGGCGCCGAAAGCTGCTGGCTCGGCGGAAAGGCAAATCACACCGGTCATGGATCAATATAAGCATTCGGTCTCGCTTGACCTGGAAAAGTGCAAAGGCTGCACCAACTGCCTGAAACGGTGCCCGACCGAGGCCATCCGGATTCGTGATGGCCATGCTGTGATCAATTCCGACGTCTGCATCGACTGCGGCGAGTGCATTCGCCGCTGCCCGTATCAGGCGAAGAAGGCCAACTTTGACCGCCTGGAAGACATTCCGGCGGGAAAATACCGCATCGCGCTGCCCGCACCTTCGTTCTACGGGCAGTTTGTCGAACTGGAGGACGTGGACTACGTCCTGCAAGGGCTATTGGACATCGGTTTCCAAGAGGTGTTCGAAGTGGCCCGCGCCGCGGAGATCGTCACCGAATATACGCGCCAGTATCTCAAGGGCGAGGCCGTGCCCTACCCGATTATCAACTCGGCCTGCCCCGTCGTGGTGCGCCTCATCACGCTGCGGTTTCCGTACCTTTGCGACCATGTGATTCCCATTATGCCGCCCATCGAGCTGGCGGGGCGCATGGCGCGCGAGGAAGCGCTCAAGAAGCATCCGGAGCTCAAGCCGGAGGATCTCGCGGTGGTGTTCATCTCCCCGTGTCCGGCCAAGGCGAGCTACGTGAAGAACGGTTTTCTGGGCGAGAAGAGCAACATCGACTACGTTGTGTCGATGAGCGACGTGTATTTCAAGCTCATTGGCGTGATGAAGAAAAACGTCGTCCCGCAGACGAGCAGCCAGAGCGGCATGATTGGCATGAGCTGGGCAAGCACCGGTGGCGAGGCCAGCGCGCTGTTTAACGACCGGTACCTCGCGGCGGACGGCATTGACAACGTCATCCACGTGCTGGACGAAATTGAGACCGGACACTTTCCCCTGCTTCAGTTCGTGGAGCTCAACGCCTGCCCCGGCGGGTGTGTCGGCGGGGTTGCGACCGTGGAAAACCCCTACATCGCGCGGGTACGGTTGCAGGCGCTCCGGCGCTATTTGCCGGTATCGCAGAATCGATTGAGCAAGGACGATTCTGGCGATGTTCCGGACGATTTGCTCTTTCCAAAGAAACTGGAATATCGACCGGTCGGCAAGTTTGACGAAGATTTAAACACGGCGATGCAGAAGATGAGCGAAATCGAAGATCTCGCCGCCTCGCTGCCCGCGCTGGACTGCGGCTCCTGCGGAGCGCCGACCTGCCGCGCGTTTGCCGAGGACGTTGTGCTCGGCGGGCGCAGTGTGGACGAATGCATCGTTTACATGCGCGAGCGAATTCACGAACTTGCGCAGTCGCCGGAGGAGGAAACGAAATGACCGTTTCCGAATTGGCAAAGGAATTACAGCTCACCGCCTATGCGCTGCCGGATGGCGCGCGCGAAGTCACGGGCGGATACACGGGCGATCTGCTGAGTTGGGTGATGGGGCGCGCCGCGGAAGGCGACGCCTGGATCACGATCATGAGCAACGCGAACATCGTCGCCGTTGCCACGCTGGCGGATGTTTGCTGCGTCATCCTCGCGGAAGGCGCCGCGCCGGACAAGGGCGTTGCCGAACTGGCCGCCGAAAAAGGCGTGAACCTCCTCGGCGGAATCGATTCGGCATTTGCGCTGGGCGCGCGATTAAGTAAGCTCCTATGAGCGCGTTCGCCTGCGATCTGCATATTCACTCCTGCCTGTCCCCCTGCGGGGACGAGGCGATGACGCCAAACTCGATTGCGGGCATGGCGAAGCTCAACGGCCTGCAAATCGCCGCGCTGACGGATCACAACACCTGCGGCAACGACGAAGCGTTCTTTGCCGCCTGCGCGCGATACGGCATTGTGCCCGTCGCGGGCATGGAGCTGACCACGAGCGAGGATGTACACCTCTTGTGCCTCTTTCGAACGCTGGCGGACGCAAAGGCGTTTTTGGCGGTGGTCGAGGAACGCAGAATCAAGATTCGGAATCGCCCGGAGATATTCGGGCATCAGACCTTGATGGATAGTGAGGACGAACCCGTCGGCGAAGAGGAGCACCTGCTCGTCAACGCGACGAACCTCTCGCTGGAGGAAGCGGCGGCACTCACTGGGCGCTATCGCGGCGCGGCGATTCCCGCGCACATTGATCGCGAGTCAAACGGCCTGCTCGCCGTATTGGGCGGCCTGCCGGATCAGCCGGATTTTCCAACGGTGGAACTGCGGGACGAAGCCCGCTTTCGCGAACTGGCGCTGGCGCATCCAAGCCTCGCGGGCAAACGCCGAATCGTTTCGTCGGACGCGCACCAACTCGAGGACATCGCCAACCCGGGGTTTCGGATTGAACTGCCCTGCGAAGCAGACGCAAACGAGCAAACCGTGCGCGACGCACTGATGGACTACCTGACGGGGAGCGGAGGAAACGCGTGAAGGAACTCTCGCTCAACATTCTCGATATCGCGCAGAACTCGATCAAGGCGGGAGCCAAACGGCTCGATATCTCGCTGGATCGGCGCGGAAGCTGGCTGACCGTCACGATTGCGGACGACGGCGTCGGCATGAGTCCGGAGTTTGCCGCGGCGGCGGCTGACCCGTTTACCACGACGCGGACGACCCGCAAGGTCGGCATGGGACTGCCGCTGTTCAAGCTGGCGGCGGAGCAGACGGGCGGAACGTTCTCCATAACGTCGCAGCAGGCGAGCGCGGAAAACCCCGCGCACGGAACTACCGTGACGGCCACCTTCGACACGAACCATGTGGACTGCGAGCCGCTGGGGGACATCACCTCCACGGTGCTCACGCTGATTCAGGGCAA
>CAZDXW010000003.1:45866-58332 GCA_964509485.1 uncultured Christensenella sp. | reverse complement strand
ACGGCTCCATGTACAACACGCCGAACTGCTGGGCGATCTACGTCTGCGGCAAGGTGTTTAAGTACCTCAAGAAGATCGGCGGCCTCTCCGCGATGCAGGCGATCAACGAGGACAAGGCCAAGGTGCTGTACGATTTCCTCGATTCGAGCAAAATGTTCAAAGGAACGGTCGAGAAAGAATTCCGTTCGCTCATGAACATTCCGTTTGTCACCGAGAGCGCCGAGCTCGACGCGAAGGTTGTCGCCGCGACGAAGGCCGCGGGTTACGATAACCTCAAGGGCCACAAGAGCGTCGGCGGACTGCGTGCTTCCACGTACAACGCCATGCCGAAGGAAGGCGTCGTCGCGCTGGTGGACTTCCTCAAGAAGTTCGAAGCCGAGAACCTGTAACCAAGAGCGAACAAAGGAGAAACACAATGATTAAGATTCTCGCCAGCGATGGAATGGAAAAAAGCGCGATTGCCGCGCTGGAAGCAAAGGGCTGCCAGGTCGACGTGAAGTTCTACGATCCGGACGCACTCTGCGAAGCTTTGCAGGACTACGACGTGCTCGTCGTTCGCAGCGCGACTAAGGTGCGCGAGCAGCAGATCAACGCGGCCTGCATGACCGGCAAGCTGAAGCTCGTAATTCGCGCGGGCGTCGGCATCGACAATATCGATAAGGTTTGCGCGGAAGGCCGCGGTATCTCCGTTTGTAACACGCCAAAGGCAAGCTCGGACGCGGTTGCCGAACTCGCGCTGGCGCACATGCTCTCCTGCGCGCGGTTCATCTCCGCCGCGGGGCACACGATGCGCGAAGGCAAGTGGGAAAAGAAGGCCTACGAAGGCATTGAGCTGAGTGGCAAGACCGTCGGCATCGTCGGTTACGGCCGCATTGGGCAGGCGCTCGGCCGCCGTTGCCAGGCGTTGGGCATGAGCGTGCTCGCGTACGACATTTACAAGATGCCGGAACTTGAGTGCGATACCATGCGTTACGTCGAGATGGATGAACTGCTTGCGAAGTCGAACATCATTTCGCTGCATGTTCCGTCGCTGCCTGGTCAGCCGCTCGTGAGCCGCGAGGCGCTCGCAAAGATGAAGGACGGCGTCATCATCATCAACACCTCCCGCGGAACAAACGTGGACGAAGCGGCGCTTCTGGAAGCGCTGGATAGCGGCAAGGTCTATGCCGCCGGTTTGGACGTGTTCGCGGAGGAACCCAGTAAGAACGAAGCACTCTACAAGCATCCGCGCGTAAGTAGCACGCCGCACATCGGCGCGTCCACCGAGGAAGCGCAGGCGCGCATTGGCGCGGAGATTGTCGACTTGATTTCCAAGGCTTTTAATCTGTAAAGTACGCAGTTAGATAAGGCCTCCGTGGAAGACACGGAGGCCTTATTTCGTTGATCGTGGAAAGTGAATTGGATGTATAATACGCAACAGAACAGATTTAACTGTTTTAAATATGAAATCTTTAAAAACAAAAAACATGAATATACGAGTTATGCAGAATACATGCAGTAATTGTTTCATGGTGACAATTGCAGGATGCCCCAAAAACCGCGTACTTTACATCGATTTGATTTTTACGTATCTGATTTCATGAATTATCCACAGGTTGTCCACTGAATATATCAATATCTGGTATGCAGAAACACCGCTTGACACAAAATATAGAGCGGAATAAACTAAGAATGCAGTACGTTTCAGGGGGGTTCACTCATGTTTCATGAGATTGTTAAGCGGGATGGACATCGGGAATCATTTGATCGCTCGAAGATTAAAAACGCGATCTGGAAGGCGGCGCAGGCTGTCAACGGTACCGATGAAGCACTCTCCGAACGTCTGACGGACGAGGTCATTCGTCTTGCGGAGATTCGTTATAAAGGCGGCACGCCGGACGTCGAAGGCATTCAGGACCTTGTCGAAAAGGTGCTCATCGAAGCGGGCCACGCCAAGACGGCGAAGGCATACATTCTCTATCGCGAAAAGCGCCGCGGCACGCGCGAGATCAACGCGCTGATTGGCGCGACGATCGATATGTTCAGCGACTATCTCAACGACCGCGACTGGGGCGTGAAGGAAAACGCGAACATGCAGCGCAGCGTGAACGGACTCAACAACTATATCCGCGAAGCGTTTACGAAGAAATATTGGCTCTACGAAGTCTATCCCATCGACGTATGCAAGGCGCACGAAAGCGGCGACGCGCATATCCACGACTTGGGCTTCTTTGGCCCGTATTGCGCGGGTTGGGATCTTCGCCAGTTGCTGGTGGACGGGTTCGGTGGCGTCGAAGGAAAGATTGAGAGCAAGCCCGCAAAGCATCTGCGTTCATTTTTGGGACAAATCGTCAACTCAACCTTCACGACGCAGGGCGAAACCGCAGGCGCGCAAGCCTGGAGCTCGTTTGACACCTATTGCGCTCCGTTTCTGCGCTACGACAACATGACGTTTGACCAGGTTTGCCAGTGCCTGCAGGAGTTCGTGTTTAACATCAACGTGCCGACGCGTGTCGGATTCCAGTGCCCGTTTTCGAACCTGACGTTCGACATCAAGGTTCCGTCCACGCTCAAGGACATGCCGGTCGTTCGCGGCGGCACGTTCCAAAACGAAACCTACGGCGAGTTTCAGGAGGAGATGGATCTCTTTAACCGCGCGTTCTGCAAGGTCATGCTGGATGGCGACGCGAAGGGCAGAGTGTTTACGTTTCCGATTCCGACCATCAACATCACGAAGGACTTCGACTGGTCGAGCCCTGTGGTGGACGACTTTATGCGGATTACCTGCAAATATGGGATTCCGTATTTTGCCAACTACGTCAATTCCGATCTCTCGCCGGAGGATGCCGTCTCCATGTGCTGCCGTCTGCGGCTGGACACGCGCGAGCTCCGCAAGCGCGGCGGCGGCCTTTTTGGCAGCAATCCCATGACCGGAAGCATTGGCGTATACAGCATCAACCTGCCACGCATCGGTTATCTGGCGACGTCGAAAGCGGATCTGTTTGAGCGCCTGCGCACCATCGCAACGCTCGGTAAGACAAGTCTCGAAATCAAACGTAAGATCATTGAGCAGCAGACGGATCAGGGACTGTATCCGTACTCGGCAAACTACCTCCGCGACGTGAAGAAGCGCACCGGCGAGTTTTGGGCAAACCACTTCAACACGATCGGCCTCGTCGGCATGAACGAATGCTGCCTCAACTTCATCGGCAAGGACATTGGCAGTCCGGAAGGCTTGGCGCTCTCGCTGGAGATCATGCACTTTTTGCGTGCGCTCATGGTCGAGTTTCAGGAGGAGACAGGCCACAGCTACAATCTGGAAGCGACTCCGGCTGAAGGCACGAGCTACCGACTTGCCAAGATCGATCATGATAAGTTCCCCAGCATCATGCAGTCTGGCGTAGAGGAACCAATGTACTCGAACTCCTCGCAGCTGCCGGTCGGGTTTACGAGCGATATTTTCGAATGCTGCGATTTGCAGGACGAGCTCCAGTCGCTGTATACTGGCGGAACGGTGCAGCACCTCTACATTGGCGAGCGGATTGAGGACATTGAAACCGCGAAGAAGCTGATTCAGATGGTCTTCACGAAATACCGCATGCCGTATATCTCGATTACGCCGACGTTCTCCATCTGCAAGGAACACGGCTATATCGCCGGGGAACACTTCACCTGTCCGACCTGCGGACAGAACGCGGAGGTTTGGTCGCGCGTGGTCGGTTATCTGCGCCCCGTGCAAAACTACAACCCCGGCAAAAAAGAAGAATACATGATTCGCAAGAAGTTCGTGGTCTGAGCAAGAGCGAACGATTTGGATACACCGGCTAAATTGGAGATGTGCCGCTCGGCGCGTCTCCAATCCGCTTGTAAGGGCAGTCTCAACACGAATGGAACACCAGAATCGGAGAATAGCGCATATGCTGATCGCAGGGTTTCAAAAAACATCGTTCGTCGATTATCCCGGGCAGCCCTGCGCGGTTGTGTTTACGCCATACTGTAATTTCGACTGCGCCTATTGTCACAATGCGCATATTCTTCGCCGTGATGTTCCGCTGATCGACGAAGCACCGGTGCTGGAGTATCTCGAAAAGCGTGCGGATTTGCTCGGCGCGGTCGTGATTTCGGGCGGGGAACCAACGCTGCAACAGAATCTGGAGGCGTTCATTCTTCGTGTAAGGGAGCTTGGGTACCTGGTAAAACTCGATACGAACGGTTCGAAACCAAGCGTTCTTTCACAGCTACTCAGCAAAGGGCTGCTGGACTACGTCGCAATGGACATCAAAGCGCCGCTGGAACAATACGACGAAATTGCTCGCGCAAGCGTGGATACGGACGCGATTCGAAAGAGCATTGCAATTCTGCGAAACAGCTCGGTGAAACATGAATTTCGATTGACCTTTGCGCCGCAGCTGTCTCCGGAAGGCGCCGTCGAAGCTTCACGGTTGGTCAAAGGCTGCGAAAAGTTCTTTCTCCAGCAGTACCGTCCGCGAAACGCGGAGGACCCAAACGCGCATTCGCCGCAAACCGTATTGGAAACCGCCTGGCATATTACGGAAGAAATTGGCGTTTGTACGGTGCGCGGACTTGGCCCTGAACAGGAAGGGGTTCTTTCACAGCCATATTAAGTATCGTATGCAATCGGAGAAACGCTGTGTTTATGCAGGCGTTTCTCTTTTTATACATGATTCAGGATAATATACAGTATTTATACTTGACATATGCATATTAAGAAACTATACTACTTATTCTAAAGCCACGGAGGGCAAGATGGATTACACGTTTAGTTTTCAGTTTTTAGGCAAGTATGGCCAGTTCTTTGTGGACGGGCTTTTGATGACGTTGGAGCTCTCCGTCTTTGCGGTTCTGCTTGGCACGATCTTTGGCACACTCATGGGGCTTGCACGCGTTTCGAGCAGCCGAATTCTGCGGTTTTTATCCGCGGTGTATGTGGAATTTACCCGCGGAACGCCAATGCTCGTTCAGCTGTATCTGTTTCGTTATGGCCTGATTATCGCGTTTCCGTCGCTCAGCAAGATGAGCGTATTCGTGCCTTGCATCATCGCGCTTGCGTTCAACTCGACCGCATATGTCGCGGAGATCATGCGCGCGGGTATCAATGCGGTTGACCCGGGACAGATGGAAGCGGGACGCAGCCTCGGCATGACGCGCTCGCAGGTGATGCGCAAGGTCATATTGCCGCAGGCGTATCGAAACATTCTGCCCGCCCTTGGCAACGAGTTTGTGTCTATTATAAAGGAAAGCTCGATCTGCTCCGTGGTCGGCGTGTTCGACCTGATGTACATGGCGGATCTCGTTCGCGCCGGAACTGCGCGCCCGTTTGAACCGCTGATGGTCGCTGCTATGCTGTATCTCTGCCTGACATTCCCGCTGAGCAAGCTCATGGGTCTGCTCGAAAAGCGCATGAAGAAGGGGGAGACAGCATGAACAAGCCAATGATTCAAACCGTATCGCTCGGAAAAAAATTCGGCCATCTGGTCGCGCTCAACGGCATTGATCTGACGATTGACAGCGGCGAAGTAGTCGGCATCATCGGCCCGTCCGGCAGCGGGAAAAGCACGCTACTACGCTGTCTGAATCTGCTGGAAACGCCGACGAGCGGCAAGGTGGTCTTCGAAGGCTGCGACATCACGGATAAGAAAGTGGACATCAACCGTCATCGCCAGCGCATGGGCATGGTATTTCAACAGTTTAATCTGTTCAATCATCTGAACGTGCTGGACAATATGATTCTCGCGCCCATGATGGCCAAGCACGAATCGAGGCAGGAGGCGAGCGAGAGGGCGATGGGGCTACTGGAGCGGGTTGGCCTAGCCGATCGCGCGAAAGCGCTGCCCAGACAGCTCTCCGGCGGTCAGAAGCAGCGTATCGCGATTGTCCGCGCGCTGAACATGCAGCCGGACGTGATGCTCTTTGACGAACCGACCAGCGCGCTGGACCCGGAGATGGTCGGAGAGGTGCTGGACGTGATGCGCTCCCTTGCGCAGGGCGGAATGACCATGGTCGTGGTGACACACGAGATGAACTTTGCCAAAGAAGCGTGCTCCCGCGTCATCTTTATGGACGAAGGAACGATTCTGGAGGATGCAACCCCGCTCGACCTGTTCGGCAGCCCCAAGAACGAGCGAACGAAAACGTTCCTCTCGAAAGTTCTGTAAGAAGCGAAATCGGATTCCTACTGTCGAATGGCAGTTTTAAGGATTAATAAAAACGGAGGAAATAATCATGAAAAAAGTAGTAGCTCTTGTGCTCTGCGTGATTCTTGCGTTTGGCATGTTTGCCTGCGCAAAGAAGGCGCCCGCGAACAAGCTCGAAGCGATCAAACAGGCTGGCGTGCTGGTGGTTGGCACCTCGCCGGACTACCCGCCCTATGAATTCGTCATTGCCGGCAAAGACGGCGCGATGGAATACAAGGGCATCGACGTTTCGATTGCGAACGACATTGCCAAGGATCTCGGCGTTGAGCTGAAGATCGAAGCGATGGATTTCAACGGTCTCGACAGCGCGCTCCAGATGGGCACCATCGACCTCATTCTTGCCGCGTACAACGCGACGGATGAGCGCGCGGCGGTCATGGACTTCAGCGACGTGTATTACATTGACGAGATCGTCGCGCTGGTCAAGGCGGACGGTGCGGATGCGTACACGGATCTTGCAACCAGCTTCTCCGGCAAGAAGGTTGGCGTACAGCTGGGCACCACGCTGGAGACGGACTATTTCCCGCAGGCAACCGGCGCCGAGAAAGTCGCCCTCAAGAAGGTTACCGAACTCGTGTCCGAACTGAAAGCGGGCGCGCTGGATGCGATCTTTGTTGAAAAACCCATTGCCGAAGCGTACATCAAGAACAATCCGGAACTTGCAATTGCGAGCGGTGTCGTCTTCGACGCGGAAGCCACCGGTTACGTCGTTGGCCTGCCCAAGGACAGCGCGGAACTGAAGGACGCGATCAACGCGACGATCAAGCGCCTTGCCGACAGCAACACCATTGCTGCGTACGCAGAAGAAGCGCAGGACATTCAGGATCAGGCGGTTATGAACTAACTCCTGCGTCGAACAAACAACATGCAAACAGCGCCCGGATACTCTCCGGGCGCTGTCTTTTTTTATATGCCACTTTAATTGGAACGGGATGCTCTCTGCTTTCGTTTCTGCTCCCAAGCAGTCTGAACGGTTTCGCTGAGCGCAAAGAGCTTTTTTCGGAAGATGTAGAGTAGAAGTACGCCGACGACCAATAGAGCGCCGAGCAAAATTCCTTTTCGATAATTGCCCATCAACAGCGTGTTGCCGATTGCGCAGAGTAAGAATAGCGTCGGTATGCAGCCCAGGATGATCGCAATCAGAAAACGAACGGTCGTAATCTTGGTACGCGCGGCAATGTACGGCACCAAGCCATTCGGAAGAAACGGAAGCAGGCACGAGAGGGCAACGACAAACCCCGGGTGCTGCGCTTCCGTAATGAAACGAAGACGGCTTTTACGATTGCTGGAGAACACCTGATCGAGCCGGTTCCCAAGCTTTCGCGCGCTCCAAAACACAAACAGATTTGCTACTACGTATCCGGAGAAACAGATGAGAAAGCCTTCGAACGTACCAAACACGATGCCAATCGCAATCTGGATCGGCCCGCCGGGGAACAGCACGCTGAGAATCTGAATGAATTGCAATAAAAACCCAAGCAACGCACCACCAAAGCTGCCAAAGCTACGAATGTATTGCTCAATCTGCGCTTGATCGCCGTGCTCCAGAACGTTCGAAAATCCGGGCAGAATCGCATCCAACGCAAACAACAGAATCGCGGCAATCAACGCAAATGCGAGTACAAAAACGAGTACACGCAAAGCATTGGAGCCGCGCGTTTTCGCGGGTTGTTTCAAATCCGACATGCGAAGAAACAACTTCCTCTCTATTTTGGTATTCCAAATAGAAACAAGAATCCGACTATTTCGAACGGCGTTTTCGAGCCTTTATGTGCTTTCGAATGACGGTGAAGTAAACGACGACACCAGCCGCGGCAAGCGCCAATGCACCCAGGACATAGGGGAGCCAGCCCGGGAGCGACGAGAACCAGCCTTCCTGCTCCGGAGCAGTCACTTCCGGCGCGGGGGTTGCGACCGTAGACACGGAGAGCTCGCTCGATTGCGTATCGACCGATTCCGCGGCGACCAACTCGGCGGTAAACAGAGCGCTGCCGTTGATGCTGTAGTCGATGGTTCCGCAGAGATCGCCCTCCGAAACAGGTGCCGCAACAAAGGATATGCTTGGCACAGACTGAACGACGGATGGATCACTCTGAATTCGATTTGCACTCATACGGGAAAGAGTGATGGGGTCGCCGGGCAAATTCACGCGAAGAGAAATCTCTTTTGCATCCGCACCGGTTAACGGCAAAGTGATGGTCTGGCTCAATCCGAGGTCGGCGGGGGTGACCGAAACAAATTGCTGTTCAAACGCCAGCTCCATGATGGTTTTTGCGTCTTCGTAAACCGTCGACATGCGATCCAGCTTGCTTCCGCCTTCCGTAACGCCCAGCAGTACAGCGACGACGCTTGCACCGTTCTTGGTTGCGGCGGCGACCAGGCATTTTCCGCCCTGCGCGGTGGAGCCGGTCTTCACGCCGATGGCGCAGTCGTAGAACAGGCGGCTGCTTTCTGGATCGGATATCAGCTTGTTCGAGTTGATCATGGTCATCGTGCGCGTACGCACGCCGCCTGCGTCAATCTGATAGCGAACGGTCGAAACGATTTCCCGGAACAGTTCGTTCTTCATTGCGTAGCAGGTCAAAATCGCCATGTCGCGCGCGGTGGAAAATTGATCCCGCTTGTACGCGCCGCTGGGATTGATGAAGTTCGTATGCGTCATGCCGAGTTCGGCGGCTTTTGCGTTCATGAGCTCGACGAAGTGTTCCGTGCTGCCGCCCAGCGTCTGCGCAAGCAGCAGCGCAGCGTCGTTGCCGGATTTCAGCATCAGTCCGTAGAGCAGTTGGCGAATGGTGAGTTTTTCATTTTTGATTACGCCCATCAGGGAGTTGGAATCCTTGAGCGCGGCCGCCTGCCCGGTGACGGTTACTTCCTGTTCCAAATCGTTGCAAAGTTCTATCGAGAGGATGCAGGTCATAATCTTCATGGTGCTGCCGGGAATGCAGCGCTGATCCGCATTCTTTTCGTACAACACGGCGGAAGGATCGTTCGCGTCCACCACAATCAGGCAAGGCACGTCCAGTTTCGCGGTCGGATCGTCGGCAGTCTCCTCTTCTGCATGCGAGTTGGAGGGAATAGCAAATACGACGGCGAGAAGAAGCAACGCGCCGAGTAAAAACGACAGAATCCGCCGAATCGATTGTGTGCTGGAAGTACTCATAATTTGTATTATTTTACCACGATCGATATTCTCTGTAAACCGGAACGAAATCAAACAAAGAGAGGAAAAGCCGGTAAAATTGCTTTGATTGTCACATTCGAATCATTGAAATCAGGACAGATTATCGTTTATAATAGGGGACATGAATGGAAAATTTTCGAACGAAACGAAGTCGATCCATCGTGTCGTATTCAAACGAACGATGTTGCTGTTGCTTTCCGCGTTTCTGCTGCTGGGGCTGAGCGCCTGCGGAAACCTATTGCAATCGCTGGATACCGCGGCGGAGACCATGCCCACGCCGGTTCCGCTGGTCATTACGCCGGAGCCGGTCATCACCTATACGGACGCTATAACAATGCCGTTGCCGGACGGAACGGAAGTTCCCGCGGGGTACACGCGCATTGAAACGCAGGATGCCGCAATTGCGCTGTTTTCGTTTACCGACACCTCGGGCGCGATTCAATATCGCGTGTTTGGCGGCTACAACAAGTTGGCCAACGGCGTGCAAAGCGAGCAACTGACGGGATTCTATCCATCGGACTCCACCGGAGCCTTGCTCGCGGAATCCAAAGAATTCGTCGATCCCGCCGCAGAACCGTTTGGAACGGGGCTCGCGCAGCCGCTTCCCGAGACGGTGCGCCTACGCGCGGCATATCAGATATCCGCCGACAACGTGATTACCGACGGGGCGGGAACGTATTTCATCTACACGAAGATCGGAGAGGCGGAGGGGGCGTTCTACGCGTCGGACAGCACCGGCGTCATGACACCGGGAGCTATGCCCAGCACGGTAAACATCGGCGTGCCGGCCTATCAACCGACCACGGTTCCCACGGCGGATGGCGAGCGGATGATCGTTGTCTACATTGGCACGGAGAGCGTCGTCGTCTATATCGCGAAGGATGGCGAGTGGACAGAGGAGCGCGTCATGATCTGCTCAACCGGACGTACCAAGCTGCTGACGCCGCGCGGAACCTTTGCGATCGTCCGTCAGTACCCGTACAAGAAGATGGGGCAGGTGGACGGAGAAAACGTCTATTCGCAGTATGCCAGCCGGATTACGGGCAGCTATCTGTTCCACTCTGTACCCATTGGTGGCGACAAGCGCTACAATCAGGGCTATGGCAAAAAGCAGATGTTCGTCAAGTACTATGAGAAACTGGGCTCAATCGCTTCCGGCGGATGCGTCCGTCTGCGCTGCATCGACGCCTATTGGATTTACATGAACTGCCCGGTTGGTACGACAATCATCATTACGGACGACAGCGGCCCGACGCCGCCAACACCGCCGGCGCTGATCTACGAAGAACCGTATATGGACGCAAAACACGAATACGGCTGGGACCCGAGCGATCCGGATCCGGAGAATCCATACCACGCGATCTACCCGCCGGAGGTCGTGCTGGACGGTCCGGTTGTCGATAAGTCCAAGGATTAAGCCATTTCGTAGAAAATACATCAAAGACCGCCTGCTTGGGCGGTCTTTTTTTGCGCAGAGGAATGCTGTCGTTCACGAAAAAAGAGTGATATATTTCTTCCGCATTTCACTTGACAGGAGGCTGATATTTCGGTATCATATTGCCTGCAACCGCGCTCAGTTCGTCTAGTGGCCTAGGACACCGCCCTCTCACGGCGGTAACAGGGGTTCGACTCCCCTACTGGGTACCAAGTAAAAAACGCAGAATCGCCAATTGGCAATTCTGCGTTTTTTTGTCTATCTCAGGCTTTTCGGTGAAAGTGCGAAAAGAGCTCTTCTGTTGCCAATGCCATCTTTACAACCGCAAATTCGCAGTCATGGGGGTAGCAATACCAGGTGTCCTCCAGCGTGTTGAGGTCGACGCAATCGCCGTATTTTCCCAGATAATCCAACTCGATGTGGCAGGAGTAGAGGGATGGAACCGGCTTTGTCATCTCAAACTCGCCGTATGGGCCGCTGCCGCGAACCACGAAACCATCCATGTTGTGCGTCAGCGTGCCTTCGCCGATGGGAATGTATCCATTCGCGTTTGGCAGTGAATCGACGCGGACGGGGCAGGTGATGGCGTACGTGCCGTTCTCGACCTCGCGGCGGACATTGGCGCGTTCCCATTCGTACCAATCCGGAATATGCGAAAACTCGGTGGTTCCGCTGTTTGCCTGTAATACGCCGAGCTCGTCCATGGTCCAGCGCTTGCCGCAGGCAGTGCAGTGGAGTTCCGCACCGCTGGACTCCATTTTATATTCGGCGTTGCAGTGCGGGCACTGATAGAGCACCTTGTGCAGCCCTTCCGCGCGATTTGCGCAGGAAATGCGGATGCCGCGCTCTTTTTGCCATGCAAAATCGTCGTAGACAAACGCTTTGTTGATCGCCGCGTTTACGTCCTCCACACTTGCCGCGGCGAGATCCTCCGCGGAGAAGAGCAGCGTCATCTCGGCTTCGGTGGGTTTTACGCCGCGCTCCGGCAAGTTCCAAACCGGCGCGTTGACATGATGCCCATGCATGATCAACGAAACCACCGGTACGCGAAGGAGTTTGCAGAGCTTTCCGAGGGAGTCCGGCAGCACCGCGTTGGTTCCGCAGAGCGAATAGCGCGCCTCGGGGTACAACACGGAGATATCGCCGTTTTTGGCCACGCGGGCGAGCTGGCGAACCAGAATCGCGTCGTTCGTAAACTTACGCTTACAGATGCAGCCGACCACGCGCAGCAGCCATTCACGGCTGGAGAATCCGTTTTTTGTCGGCGATGTAAAACCGTCGATGGCGACGACGTAGTTCGCCCGGTGCGGGAATACGGCGGCGGTTGTCACCTTAAAATCCAGAAACGCATTATGATTGCAGAGCAGGATATACGGCGGCTTTACCGAGTCCATGTTTACTTTGGTAATCTTAGCCTTGTGCTTCCATACGGCGGGGAAGCTGATTGCCCATGCGAGCGGAAGAAGTCTCTGGCGTTTTGGGTGCGCTAACATGTCAAAACGGGGAAACGATTCGTTCACTGGAGCTCCTTCTTGCGGCTCAAGAACCGCTGTTATTGGCTGAGAATCAATGTGCGTATTATATTGGTTTCGAGCATGCTATGTCAAATAAGAATCAGCTAGATGCAGCTTTATTTGATATCCTGCGTGCCGTCGG
>CAZDXW010000003.1:13263-45766 GCA_964509485.1 uncultured Christensenella sp. | reverse complement strand
TTTATTTGATATCCTGCGTGCCGTCGGAGTACTCTTCGGTGACGTGTGCCGCGTCGCAAAACGGTTTGTTCTGGGATAGCCCGCAGCGGCAGAGCACAACACGGTTTCGAACTTCGTAGATCGTTCCGTCCGCAGACTCAATCGGAATTCCGCCCTTCACGAAGATACCGGCGCTGACCTGCTCTTCCGGGTCCTGCAATATCTCGATGGCGGGCGTATAATCGGGCTCATACGGCGTGCCGTCCTTGTCGAGCGCCGTGAGGCGACCGGCCGGGCACTCGTTCGCGGCCAGAATTGCTTCCGAACGCAAGTATTCGGTGTCGCCATCTTCGGCTAGCTCCCAGGCGTCCCCGCTGTCCCGGTGGCAAAAGCGCGCAAACGCACAGCGCCCGTCGTCCAGCAGGTCGATCAAGTCGCCTTTGATCTTTGTCGCGCGCTCGGTATAGCTCTTTCGACAGGCGGTCTCTTCACCGTCAAATCCACTGGAAACATGCGAACCGTCGCAGAAGGGAGGCGTCTTCGTTTGCCCGCAGCGGCAGAGCGTATAGGTTTCCCGTTGTGGAAGCGCGCGGCCTTCCTGATAGACGTATCCTTCGCCAACGGGAACGATGATTTTCTCGCTGATCGGAACACCGCCGGTCACGAGGTATGGGCCGTTTTTTAAGATTCGGATATGCGGTTCTTTGTTTTGCATGAAAGCTTTTCCTATCTATGTGTCAATAAAACGATCTAGAGCGACAAGAAGCGAAGGAATGCGTCGGCTTGCTTCTCCAGATAGGGTTGGCTGGTCGTGAGCTTCAGCTTTCCGTTTTCATCCGTCTGCTGCGCCGCGTTTGGAATCACCAACCGGGGGAAGTTCATGACCTTCGTGTTCAGCATGCTCAGCAGCATCACAAGCAGATCCTGCGCAATTCCCGTTCCGCCCATGCCGGTGGAAATTCCGCTGATCGCAATCGGCTTGCGGGACAGCACCTGCTTTTCCTCTTTGCTAACGGGGCGTGAAAGCCAGTCGATCAGATTTTTCAACAAACCGGGGTACGAATGGTTGTATTCCGGGGTGAAGATCCATATGCCGTCCGCCGCTTTTACCGCGGCGCGAACACGCTGTACGGCGGCGGGGGCGGGATACTCAATGTCCTGATTCATCATTGGGACGTCCGAATAATCGAGCAGCTCGAACACGGCGCGATCACCCAAAACGGCCTGTGCGGCGAGTGCGAGCTGAAGATTGTAGGATTCCTTACGTTGCGAGCCGACAATTGCCAAGATGCGTGGTTGATCCATGGTTGTTTGATCCTTCTGTTCTTTCTAGTTTGTTTTCTGACTATGGTTATTTCGTCTTGATGAACGTACCGCGACGAAGCTCGTCAAACGCAAAATCCAGCTCTTCGCGCGTGTTCATCACGATTGGCCCGCCCCAGGCGATTGGTTCGTGCAGCGCTTTTCCGGAGAAAAAGATGATGCGCAAGTCCCGCTCGGGAGCCGCGGAGAATGAAACCGAGTCGCCGCCGCCAAAGAGCACGGCGGTTTTTTCGGAGATCAGGGTTGCGTTTATAATGGCGTCTCCCTCGATGAGAAACACAAATACGTTTTCTTCCGGCTTGGTCGGCAGCGTCAGCGATTCGCCGCGCGGCAACGATATGTCGAAAATGCTCGCCGGAATATGCCGCGGCAGAACGCCGTTTGCGTCGCCGTAGCTGCCTGAGAGCACACGAACGGTTGCGTTTCCGCTGGTCACAACGGGGATATCCTGCGGCGTAATGCTCAGGTAGGCCGGTTCCGCCATCTTTTCTTTTCGCGGCAGATTCAACCAAAGCTGGAACCCTAGCATACGATCCGAAGCCTGCGGCATCTCCTGATGCAGAATTCCGCTTCCGGCGGTCATCCACTGGCTCTCGCCGGAGGCGATGACGCCCTTGTTGCCGAGGCTGTCCATGTGCTCGATTCGGCCGGAGATTAAATAGGTAATCGTCTCAATGCCGCGATGCGGATGCCAGGGGAAGCCTGCGGTGTAATCCGAAGGGTTCGTTGAATCGAAGGAATCCAGCATTAAGAACGGATCGAAGTCATAAACGTCCGCATTACCCAGTACGCGAACGAGCCGTACGCCCGCGCCGTCTACCGCGCGCTGTCCACGAACCATCTTTTGAATTTCACGAAGTTTCATCAGGAAATCTCCTTTCGGTCAAATCAGATGTATGTATTTATTGAAAGAGGTATCCCGTCATCGAAAGAGAGCCGAGTACGCAGGCTTCGGTTAACACACGAACGGAATCGCCAGCATCGCTTGCGCCAAGCACCGTGAGCAAAGGGAAAAAGTGATCCGGCGTCGGTACGCTCAACTGCGCGGAGGAACCCGCGCGCTGGTATTGCAGCACGTTGTCATACGCGCGTTGAATAATGTTCTCCTTGATATACGAGTCAAATGTCTGCGCCCAGTCAAAACCGCCGGAACGCTCCCAGTCCACCATGCGAAGATTGTGCACCACGTTGCCGCTGCCAAGAATTAGCACGCCTTCTTTTCGCAACGGGCGCAGCGCCTCGCCCAACGCAAAGTGCTCTTCTGCTGGCGCGGTTGCATCTACGCTGACCTGAAACACGGGGATATCCGCATTTGGGAACAATCGCAACAGCACGGACCAGCTGCCGTGATCCAATCCCCAGGAGTTGTCGATTGTCGCTCGACCTCTGAGTATATGAACCGTTTGCTGCGCAACTTCCGGTGCGCCGGGGGCGGGGTAGGTGACCCGGTATAGTGCGTCCGGAAAACCGTACATATCGTAGACCATTTTTGTGGCAATCGAGTCATTGATTCTTAAACCGCGCGTGAACCAATGCGCCGAAACACACAGGATCGCCTCCGGTTTCGGAAGTGTTTTTCCGAGTTCAATCCAAGCGTCGGAATATTCGTTCTGTTCTATGGCGTTCATTGGCGAGCCATGGCCAAGAAACAAAGCGGGCATGCGCAACATGTTGTTCGCCTCGATTCCTTTCAAGAATAAGTAATTCTATACTAGTCCGATCCGTGCGTTTTGTAAAGCGAGCGAATCATCAAAGAGAACGCTTGACAAGTTTCAACGAATCGAATATCATATTGAACGATGATTCAATGAATAATAGTTCAACGTAAAGGACGTTCGATCAATGACAGCTCGCGACGATCAAAAAGAGAGACGGCGGCAGGAGATTCTGTTCGCCGGATTAAACCTGTTCATTCAAAAAGGGTATTCCGGAACGACCATCAAGGATATCGCAAGCGCAGTCGGCATGAGCGTTGGGCTGTTGTTTCACTACTTTGCGTCGAAGGAAGAACTCTATGTGGAGCTGATTCAGCTAGGCATTGAGGGGCCGATGAGCACCATGCAGCCGACGCAGCTGGAACCACTTGCATTTTTCGAGGCAACCGCACAACAGATTCTTTTCTATATTCAAACAGAACCGTTTTTCGCCAAAATGTTTGTGCTGATGAACCAGGCCTATTACAGCGAGGATGTGCCGGAGCGCGTCAAGGAAATGATGCAAGGGTTCGATGTTTATACGCCGACCGCCATGTTGATGCAGCAAGGGCAGGCGAACGGGACCATTCGCGAAGGCGACCCCATGGCGCTGACGATTGCCTACTGGGGAGCCATTCAGGGCATTGCGGAGACAATTGCCATGTACTCCGTTCAGCCGTGTCCGGAAGCAAGCTGGATTGTAGATATCATTAAAAAATAGAGAGAGTAACAGGGGAGATCACATGAAAAAGGTACTGATTGTTGGCGCGGGCATCGCGGGATTAACGGCGGGCATCTATGCACGCCAGAGCGGATTTGACGTGACGATTCTCGAAAGCCACACGATTCCGGGCGGCGCGTCGACTAGCTGGCGCAGAAAAGGCTACTACTTTGAGGGCGGGCTGCATTGGCTGACCGGTTCCTCGCCGAAGACACAGTTATACCGGTTATGGCGCGAAGTTGGCGCGCTGGACGATTCGGTCGCAGTCTATAACCGCGATCCGTTTTTCCGCTACGAAGAAAACGGCGTCAGCGCAATGCTATACCGGGACCCGGAGCAGCTGCGCAAGCATTTTCTTTCGATTGCGCCGGAGGATAAAAAGGCGATTAACCGCCTTTGCAACGATATTAAAAAGTTCACGCGGATGCAGATGCCAATTACAGATATGCCGAAGCTGGCGGTAAAGAACCCTTCGAAATTCCCTCTTTCCATGCTGTTTGGTATGCTGCCCGCACTGCCCCGCATGAAATACTACCAGAATCTCTCGGCGACTGAATTGGGCGAGCAGTTTAAAAACCCGCAGATTAGAAACCTGCTGAAGAACATGATTGGCGAAGAGTTCAGCGCAAGCGGTGTTCTGTTTACCATTGCTACGCTCGCCGCCGGCGATGGCGGGTATCCGACCGGCGGTTCACTCGCGATGGCGGCACGGATGGCAAAGAAGTTCGAATCTCTTGGCGGAACGATTCAGTATAAAACGATGGTCGACAAAATTTCGGTAGAGAATGGCGTTGCCACCGGTGTTGTTGTCGACGGGCAAACGATTAAGGCAGACGCGGTTATTGTGACGCAAGATACGTTAAATGCAATCGATACGCTCTTTGACGAGCCGATTCACGAACCCTGGGCGGAACAGATGCGCAGCGAAACGGAAGTGCTGACGGACGTGTTTATTGGAATTGGCGTGGAAGCGGATCTTTCAGAACTGCCGCTCAACTGCTTCTTCCCGGCATCCAAACCAATTCAGGTTGGAGATATCACGTATGAGTACGTCGGGTTTAACAACTATGCCGGATTCAGCGGATATGCTCCAGAAGGATGCACCACGCTGACCTCTGTCTTGATGGGAGGCTACGATTTCTGGAAGAGCGCGAAGGAAAACGGCACGTACGCGGCGGAAAAAGAAAAACTCGCGAACACAATCCTTCACGAGATTGGCCTGAAGTATCCGCAAATCGTCGGCAAGGTTGCGGTTGTCGACGTGGCAACGCCTTTGACCTACGAGCGGTATTTGCACTCCTATAAAGGAAGCTGGATGACGCTGACCAAGAAGGGACAGCCCAATCGACAATACCCCTGCAAACCGGCGAGTATTCAAAACCTGTATTTCGCTGGACAGCGACTGGTCACGCCGGGTGGCTGCCCCGTTGCGCTGACCACGGGGCGCACCGCGACACAACATCTCTGCTTGGACACGAACACCGTGTTTCAGGGAAATCTATAACAGAACCAATATGAAGTAGAGAGGGGCGACCCTCTCTATTTATTAATTCGACAAAACGTTCGAACGGAATCATGCTAGAATGGAGCAAATGATTCAAAACGAATTTATTGGGGAGAAACGCTTGAACAGGCAGGTCGTGAACCAAAGCATCGATTATATACTGGAGCATTTCGACGAGAACCTTACCGTTCGGGATGTTGCGGCGCATTTCCATTTTTCCGAATTCTACTTTTGCCGGTCGTTCAAGTCGATGACGGGAAAGAGCGTTTATGAGTTTATCATGCGCCTGAAGATGGATCAAAGCGCCGTGGACATTAAGCTTAGAAAACACGAGAGGCTCACCGACATCGGTTTTGATTATGGGTACAGCCCTTCCAATTTTAGCGCTGCGTTTCTGAAGTTTCATCATATTTCGCCGCTGGTATTTCGAAAGATGAACAACGTATCCGGCCGGGCAAACCCGTTCTATTCCAGCGGGCGCTCAGTGTTCGATTCCTATGAAGACTATTCAAGGCGAATCCAGATTCAACAAATCCGAAATCTTACGGTGATCTACGAGCGGTTCGTTGGAAGCTATGTGAACCTGAAACAACAATGGCCTACCTTTCGTGAACGATATCAAGAGTACATTACACCGGGCGCTCTGTTTCTGGAGCGCTTCTACGACGATCCGGCCATTGCCAGGCTGGACAACTGCATCTATGATATCTGCGTTACCGTAGAAGACGATTGCGCGCTCGAAAACCAGACGACGATTCCGGGCGGCAAGCACGCCGTCTATCACTATGAAGGTTCGATTCCGGATATCTTCTGCTCGATTCAAGGCGTATTCAGCGTCTGGCTGCCGCAGAGCGGCTACACGATGGCAAGGCGATACGGCCTGAACGTTTACCCTCAAAAACCGGAGAACGCCGACACGGTCGTGTTCGAGCTTTGCATTCCTATCAAATAGAGCAAGGATTCAGAAGTAATTCGCGCGCATCCTTTCTATCATGGGACTATGCAAAGAAAAATGGAGAGTGAAATAGTATGAGTATGCGACACATTCAAGAGCAGGCGCTCTACAACGCGATTTGTTCGGCAGACTACGCGGACAAGGCTGAAGCAATCGTCTACGGCGAGCAAGGCGGCGCGAGGGGAGAGAGCGATTCCGCGTGGGTGCAGTCCAGCATGAATCGACTGGAACAGGCGTTCGACGAAGCAACAGTGAAGCAGATTCGCATGCGATGCCAGTGTGGCTATGAAATGCAGGAACGCGTTGTATTTTTAAATGAGTTGAAAGGTGCTTCGTCCAGTCTGGAGGAATTCGCCGGTTCCGAGCTAGCGCTGGCCGCGGGGCTGTTCTGCGAACATGGCGAACTGTATCTCAAGTTTCCGTTCTGTCCGTGCCCGATGCTCAGCGGTGTGGATCGGCTGCCGTCGAAAACCTGGTGTCAATGCACAGCCGGTTACAGCAAAGTGCTCTTTCAGCAGGTGTTCGGGTGCCCGGTGGACGTCGAGTTGTTAAAGAGCATCAAAGCGGGGGACGACATTTGTCTGATGAAGATTACGCTAAATGGATTTGATTGGGGCAGCAGGGAGCAATAGGGTTCGACAATATCAAAAGAGCGGGAGTTGTCACGCTCTTTGTTGCTACAGCGCATGATTCCGCTTATTCTGAAATGCGCACGGATGGCTTTTTCAGTCTTCTCAAAATAAGAACCGCAAACAGAGCGGTGACGATCAGACCAAACAGGCTCTCGCCGTTGATAATATGCACGTCGCCAAGGATGATTCCGTTCGACGATGCGCGATAGGTGTCGCCCAGCACCTTCACGTTAACGTTGTTCCAAAGAATGTGCATGACGCTCGGCAAAATGACGTTCTGCGAGAGCGTATAAAGGTGGGAGAATCCGAAATTGAACAGGAAGATCGTGACGCCCTGTATCGAGGCAAACAGCAGTGCGCTCCAGAACCCGAACTGAAGGTTGATCAGCAGCAGCGCGGGCAAATGATAAAGCGCCCAAACCAGACCGACGCGCCAGGTCGCACCCGGCAGGCCGTATTGCTCCGCCCATCTGGGCAGCAGGTATCCGCGCCAGCCGTACTCCTCCAGCAAGCCGAGAAAGAAGCCGGGGATCGACAGCAGAATCAGCAGCGGTACTTGCGGAAGTTCGGTCGCCCAGTTGCCCGACAGCGTTCCCTGCTTCGAAACGAGCGCGAGCGCTGCGCAGAGGAGAAGAATGGCGAGCGGATAGACGAAGGTGAAGGCGATTCCTTTTCCGTTGATCTTTTTCGTAAAAGGCGCGAACAGGGACTTGATCGAGCGATGTTCAGCGAGCAGCAGAATCGCTGCCATGAGAGCGGGCACCGCCATGACGATGACGAGCGCTCCAACCGCCTTTTCGATGAGAAAGAGAATACTAAGGAAGTAGCCAAGAAAAAAGGTGAACGCGAGGTACCATTGGGTAAAGTTGGACGGGTTCGATTTCATGATGCAGAGCCTTTCCATATGGATACTTGCCAAATGTATTAAAGTATTAATGTATTAGTAATATAACACACAATATAATCGAATGCTCCTTTTTTGTCAAGCAGCGATTCGGGCAGAAACGATCAAGAAACTGTAGTTAAGCGAAACCCAACATATGGAATAACAAAAAAGAGTCTCCGGTCGCAAAGAGAGCGAGGGGAGGCTCTTATATGGAGAAACGAATATTCTATTGGAGTTCAGGTACCACCAAGCTCAATGGTGTGCGACAGGTAATAAGAAAATCCATTCTGGGCACAATACTCCTGAATCGTTTTCTCAATTGTAGAGTACTTTGGTGCGTACTCGATTAGGTAGACCTGTAGGCCTGCATCTTTGCATGCCGCAAGATAGTCCTGATAATACCGGCTTGTTTCCCTATCCTGACGAACCAGCGAGCCGGTCGAGAAGTTGATGTTCGTAAACACGCATTCCTGATTCACGCCCGTGATACAGGAAAGCGGCGATTCCGATTCAAGAACCGCTTTACTGACGAACGTATCCCCGCCGTTGATGAGAATGGGTTTTCCGTATTGACCAAGGGACTGAATCATTGTTGTTAGGCCATCGTAGATTGCGGTAGTAGGGTAGAGGTAGTAGACGTCCGCATTGTCGAGAAAGAACCCGTCTACGTCTTTGCCGATGAGTGAATGCGCTTCCGCCGCGATGAACGACTGCCATTCCGGGCGGGAGACGTCCATCCAATATTCGTCCGGCCAGTTGTCGTAAGGGGAGATGGCGAATTGTTTCAAAGAATCGTAACCCTCGCGAAAGGTCTCGATGGAACCGATGTTGAGATAGGTGTAGACCGTGGTTCCTTTCGCCTGTACGGCGGCGATTTCGTCCTTCGTGTAGTATTGTGCGTCGATGACGACGGTGTCGTAGGAGGAGAGGATAGAGGAATCCTCGGAGTTGAGGCCAAGTAGGACAGCGTAGGAATGCTGAGATTCAGTAGCATTCGTTGTGCAACCAAATCCCAATAGGACGAGCAGAGTGAAAAAGCCGATCGCAACAAGAATCTTTTTCATAATCATATTATAACGGTTTCGTGTTTAGCCGCTCAAAGATTCGAATGCAAAGATAGGTGAGATATGGAGATGCTGTTTTCTTTTGGCTGAAGTCCCAGCCCGTCAACTTTGTGTAAATCGATTCGGGCGTAAAGAAACCATTTTCATCCTGTTTTCTTTTAATCAAATCAATCATTTCCAGAAAACGCGAATTGGTATGAACAAACGGATACTTGCTCAAAACCCCGGCAATGCTCACGATATCGTACCAACAGGAAGGCGCTTTCAGCTTTCGAAAATCGGTTCCCATATAGAACATGTAGGGGTGCTGTGAAAGGCTGGTTTCCCATAGATTCAACAAGGACTGAACGGATGTTCTGGCGGTCTCGGAGTCCTTGTATTCCGGAATGTAAGACAATAGGTCTGCCATAATCAAGGTTGCGTATGGACAGCAGTCATCTTTTCTGCCCGGCCCGCGAAATTTACCCAGCTCTGGAGAAACAGCGCAAGGGAATCCGTTTTCGCGGCAAAGCGAAACCAGATAGTCCACACCGGGTTTGATGCGTTCTTCATAATCGACGCCCGCTTTTAAAAGTGCAAGTAACAGAGATGGCGCGTCGCAGAGGCACCAGCTGAACGTATCCTCGCCCGTTCCGCCAAAGTGCTTTGGCACGTTCGTCATCGACTGGTACACGCCGTTTTCGTCTCGATGCGCGAGTATTTCGTTGATCGCCATCTTGATTTCGGGAACATTTATGTCGAATCCAAGATCGAGCAGAAACAGGAGCCGCTGAATTGGAAGCATCGGATTTTTATGGCTCGTCACGAGCGTATCGTGATATGCGGCGACATCCTGTAATGCCCGCTGAATTTTTTCGTCCTGTAGCGCGGACTCCAACAACTCTGTTTGATCCTCTTTTGGAGAATGAAGCAGATTGATTTGAATCGCGTATTTGAGCCAGTCTTCGCTTTGATCATAGAACTTTGAATACATAATTGCAACTCCTGTTCATCTGACAGCGGCATTCTACGCGTTTCTTCTATGCTGAATATATCAGAATCGAAAACACCGGGCAAGAAAAAGACTCTTCATTTCTGAAGAGTCTCTCTTTTGGTGCAGGAAACAGGACTTGAACCTGCATGAGTGTGACCTCACACGGACCTGAACCGTGCGCGTCTGCCAATTCCGCCATTCCTGCAAGAATAATTGGTGGATGGGGATGGATTCGAACCATCGTAGTCTGTGACAACGGATTTACAGTCCGCTCCCTTTGGCCGCTCGGGAACCCATCCACGTAGTTTGGTGGAACATCTGATGAAATTTTCAAGGATTCTGTTGGAGCTGGTGATGGGACTCGAACCCGCAACCTGCTGATTACAAATCAGCTGCTCTGCCAATTGAGCTACACCAGCCAGCAAAACTGGTGCCTCAGAGTGGACTTGAACCACCGACACAGGGATTTTCAGTCCCTTGCTCTACCAGCTGAGCTACCGAGGCAAAAAAATGGCGACCCGGAGGGGGCTCGAACCCCTGACCTCCAGCGTGACAGGCTGGCGTACTAACCAACTGTACTACCGGGCCAAAGCGTTTTGCCAAGCGGGGGGAGCGAAGTGGTGGGCCTTCAGGGACTCGAACCCCGGACCAACCGGTTATGAGCCGGCCGCTCTAACCAACTGAGCTAAAGGCCCAAGTCCTGACGAAGAAGAAAATTGGTGACCCCGAGGAGACTCGAACTCCTGTTACCGCCGTGAAAGGGCGGTGTCTTAGACCGCTTGACCACGGGGCCACTACTGGTCGGGGTGAAAGGATTTGAACCTTCGGCCCCATGCTCCCAAAGCACGTGCGCTACCGGACTGCGCTACACCCCGAAGACGAAGACGCACCGCTTTTCGCGACTTTCATAATATACAACAAGCGAAATAAAATGTCAACACGGTTTATGCAAAAATCTTACGTTCGATTTGACAATCCATGCTATAATGGAGCGAGTATTAACGGAGCGTAATAAAATGGAACGAAAATTACCCATTCGCGACGCCGGGTTATCCGGCAAAGGCGCATACTATATCGAAACCTTCGGCTGCCAGATGAACGTTCGGGACAGCGAAACCGCGGCGGGGCTGCTGGAAAATCTCGGCTACTCCCGCGCGGAGACCAAGGAAGATGCGGACGTGATCCTCTTTAACACCTGCTGCGTGCGGGATCACGCGGAAAAACGTGTCTTTGGCAACATCGGCGCGCTCAAAGAGCTCAAGGGCGAACGCCCAAACCTGATTCTTGGCGTATTTGGGTGCATGACCCAACAGAAAGAAGTCGCGGAGAAACTGTATAAACGTTTCCCGTTTGTGGATATTGTCTTTGGAACAAACCTGCTTTCGCGCCTGCCGCAGTTCATTGAGCTCGCGGAATCCGGCGGGCGGACGCTTGCGGTAGACGAGGACAACATCACGATTGAGGACGATCTGCCAAGCATTCGAACCGGCAGGATCAATGCGTTTGTCAACATCAACTACGGTTGTGACAATTTTTGTACCTATTGTATCGTGCCGTATGTGCGCGGGCGTGAGCGCTCCCGCGAGCCACAATCGATTGTGGATGAGATCAAACGGTTGGTCGCGGAAGGGTACAGCGAGGTTACGCTGCTTGGGCAAAACGTGAACTCCTACGGGAAGGATCTGGCGGACGCCTCGTTTGCAAAGCTGCTTGAGCTGGTCTCCGGCGTGGAAGGGCTACAGCGGATTCGGTTCATGACCTCGCACCCGAAGGACCTGAGCGACGAGATGATCCACGCGATGGCAAACCTGCCGAACGTTTGTCACCATGTGCATCTTCCCATGCAGTCCGGTTCCAACGAGATTCTGAAACGGATGAACCGGCACTACACGCGCGAGCGCTATCTGGAGATCGTAGACAAGCTTCGCGCGAGCATGGACGATGTGGAGATTACGACCGATATTATCGTCGGTTTTCCGGGTGAAACGGAGCAGGACTTTCAGGATACGCTGGATATGATCGAGCGGGTGGGGTTTGCCTCCGCGTTCACGTTTAAGTATTCGCCGCGAAAGGGAACCCGCGCGGCTACGATGGACGGGCAGATTTCGGACGCGGTCAAGCGCGAGCGACTGCACCAGCTCAACGAGCTTCAGGAGCGTAAGTCCCGTGAGAACAACGAAAAATACGTCGAAAGAACCGGCGTTGTGCATATTGAGGATTGCGACACGAGGGGAGAGCCCGTCTGCTACGGAAAGTTCTCCAACTTCAAAATGGTCTATGTTCCGGGAACACCGGAACTGGTAGGAACCTATGTACCGGTGCGCGTGTTGAGCGTGCGAAAAAATTCCCTGACGGGGACAATTGAGGAGTAAACAGAATGTTAGAACTGGCAAGAGAACTGGGGTTGGCGCTCGCCAATTCACCCGAATTTATAAACATGAAACGGGCGCAGGGCGCTTTTGAAGCAAGCGAAGCAATCCAGGCACTGATGAACGAACTCAACGAAAAGCGCGATCGGCTGATCCGTCTTCTCGCGGAAGACAGCGTGGACGACCTGGAGGCCGTTTCACTCACCAATGACATCGACCGGTTGGAGGAGCAACTGCGCGAAAGCCCACTTTATGAGGAGCTGGTCGCCGCGCAGGGCTCGTTTTCCACGGTGCTCAATGCGGTCAACGAGGAGATCAACGCCTGCATCGGCGGTAGTTCGAGCTCGAGTTGCGGAGGGGACTGCGGTTCCTGCGGCGGCTGCAAGCATTAATCAATCGGTGCGGAGGATCGTATGCCAGCTTCCATGACGCCGATGATGCGGCAATACCTCGAGCTGAAGGAAAAGTACAGCGATTGTCTGCTGTTCTTTCGGCTTGGCGATTTTTACGAAATGTTCTTCGAGGATGCGAAGACCGCGTCCAAGGAGCTCGACCTCGTTTTGACGGGACGCGATTGCGGACTGAGCGAACGCGCGCCGATGTGCGGCGTACCGTACCACGCCGTGGACAACTACATTGCCAAGCTTATTGAAAAAGGGTTTAAGGTTGCCGTCTGCGAACAGATGGAAGATCCCATGCTCGCAAAAGGTCTTGTGGAGCGGGACGTCATCCGCGTCATCACGCCAGGCACGGTCATCGAGGACCGCATGCTCGAAGAGGGGCAGAACAGCTACATCGCTTCGATTTCACTCGGGGAGAATGTCGTCGGGCTGTCGTATGCGGACGTATCCACGGGCGAGTTTTATCTATTACAGCTCGACGGAAAAGATGCTGGCGTCAGCCTGCTCGACGAGCTGGAGCGCATTCGCCCGCGCGAGATCATCGCCGAGCCCGCGCTGTTCATGCAGCAACTGCTCACGCGGCAGATTTCGTCAAACTATTATCTGGAGCAATACAGCGCGAGCGCCTTTTTACCGGACAGCGCGCGGGAGATACTAAAGCGCCATTTTCAGGTTTCCTCGTTGGCGGGCTTTGGCGCGGACGACGCGCCTTACGCGATCTTCGCCGCGGGCGCGCTGATGCGCTACCTCGCGGAAACGCAAAAGAACGCGTTGTCACACATTCAAGGGATGCGCTTGCTCAATCGCAGCAGCTACATGGTGCTGGACGCGACGACGCGGCGCAATCTGGAACTTACGCAACCGCTTCGTTTCGGCGCGAGCAAGAAAAACACGCTGATCAACCTGCTGGACGCGGCGAAAACCGGCATGGGCGGGCGAATGCTGCGGGACTGGATCGACCGTCCGCTGCAATCGATTGAACGAATCGAGCGTCGGCTCGACGCGGTGGGGGAGCTGGTCGGAAACCTCACGGAGCGCAAACAACTCCGAGAAATGCTGCACGGCATGTACGACATCGAGCGGCTTTGCAGCAAGATCGTCTATGGAACGCTAAACGCCAGGGACTGCGTTGCGCTGTCACAGACGCTGGAACGCATTCCGCTGATTCGTGAAACACTTCGTCAAAACGAGAGCGCAGCGCTCAAACAGATTTGCACCGATCTTGACGAGATGGAGGACATTCTCACGCTCCTGACTCGCGCCATTGCGGAAAATCCGCCGGCGGGACTGAAGGAAGGCGGCTTCATTCGCGCGGGATACAACGCCGAGGTGGACGAGCTAAGGCAGATTGCGGAAGGCTCGCAGGACTGGCTGGAACGCTTTGAAGCAAGCGAGCGGGAGAAGACGAAGATCAAGTCCCTGCGCATCGGTTACAACCGCGTGTTCGGGTATTATATTGAGATTTCAAAATCGTATCTTTCCATGGCGCCTTACGAGTACGAGCGAAAGCAGACGCTGGCGAACGCCGAGCGGTTCGTAACCCCGGAACTCAAGGAGATGGAGCAAAAGATTCTCGGCGCACGCGACCGGCTAACCACGCTCGAATACGAGTTGTTTGCCGAAATACGGCAGGTGCTCGTTTCCTGCACCGCAAGGCTGCAAAACAACGGCGCGTTGCTGGCGGAGCTGGATTGCTACGGCTCGTTCTCCGAAACCGCGGCAAACAACAGCTACTGCCGCCCGACCTGGAATACGCAAGGGCGGATTCAGATTAAAAACGGCAGACACCCGGTTATTGAACGGGCAATGAAGGAACCGTTCGTTCCAAACGACGTGCTGCTGAACCGCTCGGAAGACCGGCTGCTGATCATCACCGGTCCGAACATGGCGGGAAAGAGCACCTACATGCGCCAGACCGCGCTGATTACGCTGATGGCGCACATCGGCGCATTTGTGCCCGCACAGGAGGCGGATCTCTCGATTGTCGATCGCATCTTTACGCGAATCGGCGCGAGCGACGATCTTTCTTCCGGCCAGAGCACGTTCATGGTCGAGATGAGCGAGGTGGCGAATATTCTGCACAATGCGGATGAAAACAGCCTGCTCGTTCTCGATGAAATCGGACGCGGAACCAGCACGTTCGACGGGCTGAGCATCGCCTGGTCGGTGCTGGAGTACATTGCCGATCCAAAACGCTGCGGCGCGAAGGCGCTGTTTGCAACGCATTATCACGAGCTGACCGAGCTGGAAGGCGAACTGCCGGGGGTCAAGAACTTTCGCGTCACCGTCCGTGAAATTGGCGAGGACATCGTGTTTCTGCGAAAAATCGTACGCGGCGGCGCGGATCAGAGCTTCGGCATTCAGGTGGCCCGCTTGGCTGGCCTGCCGGAAGCGGTCCTGTCCCGCGCAAAGGAAATTTTAGAAAAACTGGAATCGGCGGATATCGCCGCGCGCCGCGAACCGGCGAAGATTGAAACCAGCGTGCAACCGTCGCTGCTCGATGAAAGCGGCGAGGCAAGCGCGATGCGCATTCTACGCGAGATGGACGTCAATCGCCTGACGCCGCTGGAAGCACTCAATCAGCTCTACGCGCTTTCCGCAATGCTCAAACAATAACCGACCCGTTCACCGTTCGGGAGGAAACTATGCCAAACATCCATGTGTTGCCGCCAAGAATTTCAAACCAGATTGCCGCCGGCGAAGTGGTCGACCGACCCAGTTCGGTGGTCAAGGAGTTGGTTGAAAACTCGATTGACGCTGGCGCAACCGCAATTACGATTGAAATTGACAACGGCGGCATTGACCGAATCCGCATCACCGACAACGGCGCGGGCATTACGGACGAAGACTGCGAGACCGCGTTTTTAAGGCATGCAACGAGCAAAATATCCACCGCAAACGATTTGTTCGCCATCCGTTCACTCGGGTTTCGCGGGGAGGCGCTCGCGTCCATCGCCGCCGTTTCACGCGTAACGCTGCAAACGCAAACGGCGGAGGATGAGCTTGGTTCGTTAATTCGCTACGAAGGCGGCGATCTCGTGGAGCACAAACGCACCGCGGGGACGCGCGGCACTTCGATTGAGGTGCGCGATCTGTTCTTCAACGTTCCCGCACGACTGAAATTTATCAAGAGCTCACGCGCGGAAAGCGCGAGCATCGGCGACTATGTCGCAAGGTTGATTCTTTCGGTGCCGCAGATTTCCGTGCACTTCGTCAATGGAGGCAAAACCGTCTATCGTTCCAGCGGAAACGGCAACGTAAGGGACGCGCTGCTCTCGGTCTACGGCGTTGCGGTTGACCGGCAAATCTGCCCGGTTTCGTTTGACGACGGATACTTAAAGATCACCGGATTTGTCGGCGTGCCGGATCTTGCGCGCGCAAACCGTTCCGGACAGACGGTTGTACTCAACGGGCGCATCATCCGCTCCAATTCGCTCAGCAACGCGTTTTCTCGCGCATTCGACACGCGCGTATTGATCGGCCGGTTTCCGTTTGCGGTTGTGTATCTCAGCCTTTCGTTTGCAGAAGTTGACGTCAACGTGCACCCGGCAAAGCTGGAGGTGCGCTTTACCGACGAAGCGCGCGTGTCGCGCTCCATCGTCGCCGCGTGTTCCGAAGCGCTGATTCGAAGCTATATTCCCTCGCTGGAACAACCGAAGGAGCCGGAGGAGCCGACGCAACGTGTGTTCGAAATACCGGAGGAAGCGCAACGGATTGACCTGCGTGCTCCATTGCCGGAAACGCCGCATACCCTGCGCGAAAGCGGATACTCCGGTGTGCCGCGCGTGCCGACCTTCCGTTTTCCCGCGCGCGAGCCGGAAGAACAGCGCGCACAGCCGATTCCTACGTTCCTTTCCAAAACGAATGAACCGCTGTCGGAGCCGTATCATGTGATTGGCTGCGCATTCGACGCGTATTGGTATGTGCAGCAGGGCGAGTATGTATACTGCATCGACCAGCACGCGGCGCACGAGCGCCTGCTCTATGACGCGCTGATGGAAAAGCGAGCGGCGATTGTTTCGCAAACGCTGTTTCTGCCGGAAGACGTACGACTGCTGCCGTCTCAGGCAGAAGTATTCGCGCAGAACCGCGAATCGCTGGAACGCTTTGGCTACGTGTTTTCGGATGCAACGGAGACGAGTGTTACCTTGCTCGCCGTGCCGCAGGTCAACGGCAGCGCGCTAAAGGGCGCATTTCTCTACGACGTGCTGGAGTTTCTCTCCGGTTCGGAGGAAGCGCGTCCAAACGAATGGTTCCGGGATGCGATTGCGCAAACCGCCTGCAAACACGCAGTAAAGGCAGGGGAGCGGCTTTCGCACGAAGAAATTCGAATGCTGTTGGAGCGGCTGAACGAAAAGGACGCGTTACTAACCTGTCCGCATGGAAGACCGGTTGCGGTGCGCTTCAGTCGAACGGACGTCGAAAAAATGTTTAAGCGAATTGTTTAATAACCAAGCAAACAAAATGTGTGAATATGGAAGCAGATAAGCGAATCGTCTAATATGCAAGCAGAAGAACAGGCAAAAAAACAAACGCGCATCGTCTGCATTGCCGGGCCGACCGCCTGCCATAAGACGGAGTGCGCAATCGAACTTGCCAAAAGGATTGGCGGAGAGATCGTGTCCGCCGACTCCGTGCAGGTTTACTTTGGCATGGACATCGGTTCCGCGAAGCCTTCGATGGAGGAGCGTCAGGGAATACCGCACCACCTGATTGACTGCGTTCCAATCGACACGCCGGAATTCTCCGTTTCGCAGTATCGCGAACTTGCGAAGGAAGCGATAGCCGGAATCTGCTCACGCGGAAACGTTCCAATCGTCGTCGGCGGAAGCGGGTTGTATCTCAACGCGCTGACCTACCCGCTGGGATTTGCCATTCCCAGAAATGACGAAGTTCGCGCAAAACTCTCCGCCGCGTATGATGAGCATCCGCAAGCGGCGTTTCAAAGACTAACGGATGTTGATCCGGAAACGGCAAAGCGTCTGCACCCGAACGACAAGAAGCGAGTGCTCCGCGCGCTGGAGGTTTACGATTGCTCCGGTAAGCCGCTTTCGTCCTTTGGTGACGATTTTCAGAATGAGGCGGGGGAACAGGCTCCGTTTGAACCGCTGCTCTTTGGACTAAACATGGATCGCGCTATACTATATGAACGAATCAACCTCCGCGTAGATCGAATGATGCAGCAAGGCCTGCTCGAAGAAGCGCGGCGCATCTACGAAGCGAAGTATGCGCCCGATCTGCCCGCGCTGCGATCAATCGGTTACCAACAGCTGTTCTCCTTCTTTGACGGAGAATGCTCGCTGGAACAGGCGGTGGAACAGATCAAGCAGGACACGAGGCGATTTGCCAAGCGACAGCTTACCTGGTTCCGGCGGGATCTGCGAATTCACTGGTTCGATGCAACAGAGTTTGACCTGTACAAAGATCAGATATTAAGTGAGATGGAAGAACTGTATTCCAAGTTTTAGAAAGGAACCAACGAATGATGACGATATCCGACCGCGCGCGAGAACTCGTTTGGAGCGCGGAGCGATCCCTTGAAACTGTGTTTCAGCGCGCGGATGCCATTGAAATGGCAAACCAACAACGCGTACTGGAGGCGTTCTGGCAGGAGCGCGTCAGCGCCCGCCATTTTGCGCCGACGAACGGCTATGGCTACGACGATACCGGCCGGGACACGCTCGACCGCGTGTTTGCGCATGCGTTGCAGGCGGAATGCGCGCTGGTTCGTCCGCAGTTTGTCAACGGAACGCATGCAATCTTTACGGCGCTCGCCGCGCTCGTGGAGCCGGGGGACGTGATTCTTTCCATCACCGGTCTTCCTTACGATACGCTGCTGGAAGCAATCGGGGTGAGGGGGGACGCGCCGAACTCCCTCAAGCGCCTCGGGGTATCCTTCCGGTCGATCGATCTACTGCCGGATGGCAGCATCGACCTGGAGCAGATGAAACCAATTGATTCGTCGCACGTGCGCGTCGTGTTTGCGCAGCGTTCCCGCGGGTATGCCTGGCGGGAAGCGATGTCGATGGCGAAGTTGGAAGAGGCGTTCACGCTCGCAAAGACGCTCTTTCCGCAGGCGAGCATTCTCGTGGACAACTGCTATGGCGAATTCGTCGAGTCCACCGAACCAACCGCGCATGGCGCGGATCTGATCGCGGGCTCGCTGATTAAGAATCCCGGCGGCGGACTCGCCCCAACGGGCGGGTACATTGCCGGAACAGCCGAGCTCGTCGAGCGGGCGGCGTTTCGACTGACCGTTCCCGGCATGGGCGGCGAGGTTGGCTCCTACGCGGGGGACTATCGCCCGTTTTATCAGGGACTGTTTCTCGCGCCGCATGTAACCGCGCAGTGCGTCAAGGGCGCGGCGCTGTTTGCGCGTGTATTCGAAACGCTCGGGTTGGAGACCATGCCGCGCGGAGACGCGGTTCGCTCGGATATCATTCAGGCGGTTCGTTTTGCGGATGCGGAATCGCTCGTCGCATTTTGCCGGAGCATACAAAAAGCGGCTCCGGTGGACAGCTACGTGTCTCCGGAACCGTGGGATATGCCGGGGTATGAAGATCAGGTCGTCATGGCGGCGGGAACGTTCGTTCAGGGCGCGACGACGGAACTGAGTGCGGACGGGCCGATTCGTGCGCCGTATACGGCTTATGTGCAGGGGTCTTTGACCTATGCGCATGCGCGTATCGCGGCTATGCTCGCCTGCGATACGCTACTGAAATAAACACGAACGTCAGATGGAGCGGAGCAGGCCAATCACCTTACCGGAGATTTCCAGCTCGTCAAACGGAACATAGATTGGGTCGAACAGCTCGTTTTCCGGCTGCAGGCGAACGCAGTCCTTTTCACGAAAAAACCGCTTGACCGTTGCGCTCTCTCCGCTGACGCGGGCAACGACGATGTCGCCGTTGGCGCAGTTGCAGTTGTGATTGACCACGAGAATGTCCCCGTCGCGAATGCCGGCGTCGCGCATGCTTTCGCCTTCGACGCGAAGCATGTAGACTTCTTCGGGTTCTTTGCCGTGCATCAACACGTCCGGCAGGGGGAACGCGTCCTCAATGTTTTCTGCCGCGAGCATGGGCAAACCGGCGGCAACGTGACCAACCAACGGAACGGCATAGGGCTTGTCTTCCTGCGAAGCGATGTGATCCGCGTTGATAAAGACCGCCCGCTGCTTGGAAGGATCGCGCGTAATCACGCCGCGTTTTTCCAGATTGCGCAGATGCGTATGTACGGTTGCGGTGGATTTCAGCCCGACCGCCGCGCAGATTTCCCGAACCGAAGGGGGATAGGAATGCTCCTCGGTAAAGGAAATCATGTAATCCAAAATGACCTGCTGTGGATCGGATAGCTTTTTCATGGCGAGCCGCAACCTCCGTATGTTTTGACTGCTACGATTTATCGAGAGTATAACACAAGTTTTTTCAGATTGCAAACATATGTTCGAAAGAATGGTGATTTTTCATGAAACGGTGCGTTTTACACGCGGAAAAGATTTGCAACGATTGCGGTGAGTGCGACGACCGCTGCGAACTGGACCCGCAAAAGGTCTGCGACAACTGTTTTCGCTGTCTCGAAACGGATGCGCGTCCGTATTTAGACATACCGATTTCCGGCGTATTCTTTGAGGACGACTACAGTCCGGAAGGGGACATGTCTTCTGCGGTTGACTTTGACGACGCCTACGTGTTGGATTCCGACGAGAGTTGGAAGGATGGGCCACTGGTCAACGTTCGAACGCTGCCATACCGTTACTATGCCTCGCGAGCAAAACGAAAGCGTTAAGCGAAAGGAACTTAGTCTTCCCGCAGCTTGATCTTCTTTGCGGCAATGCGCTTGTGTTCCTCCGATGCGGCGGCGTAGTGTTTCTTCGTCGTATTCACGTCCTTGTGCCCCAGTACATCCGCAACGAGGTAGATATCTTCCGTTTCGTGATAGAGCATGGTGCCGTAGGTGCTGCGGAGTTTATGCGGCGTAATCTTCTTGAGCGGCGTGGAGATGCGCGTATATTTTTTCACGAGATTCTCCACTGAGCGCGCCGTGATGCGGCGAAGCTGCAGCGAAAGAAAGAGCGCCTGTTCATGGCCGGGCAAGGGGGTCTGCTGCTCACGCAGTTCGAGGTAATTCGCCAGCGCGCGGTGCACCTCTTCGCCGAAGTTTAGGATATCCTCCTTGCCGCCTTTGCGTGTTACGACGAATGCGTCGTTTTCCAGATCGATATCAATCAGATCAATTCCAACCAGCTCGCTGATGCGAATGCCGGTGCCTAGAAAAAGCGTCAGAATCGCGAGATCGCGTACTTTTGTTGCATCGTGATATTGTTTCTGCCGGTCGGAGAGACCGTCTCCATCCTCCGCGCAGTCCAGTAGATCGGCAACCTCGTTTGGTTCCAGCCGGATAATCGCTTTCTCGTGTAGCTTTGGAATGTCGACAAGCGCCGCGACGTTCGTCTCCAGATACTCGTGCTTGTGCAGATACTTAAAAAAGGAACGAATGGAAGAGAGCTTCCGCGCTTTTGCGCGCTCCTGATTGACGAGTTCACGCTCGCCTTTTTGATACAGTGTAACATCATATAGATACTGTTCAATGTGTCTGGCTTGAATTTTCTCAAAATCGGCGACGGAGAGGGAGGGGACGCTTCTTCCGGGGAAGAGGTCCTCCTGCTGTGTCGTGTAGAGAAAGAATCCCCGGAGATCGATTGCGTATGCGTAGCGCGTTTGTACGGAAGTTTGTGTGTCGATTGCGCGAAAAAATGATCCGCAAAGCGCCGGAAGTTCCGGCAACAATGCGCGAATCTTGAGGGTGTAGTCCTTGAGCTTTTCAGCCTGATAGGTGTTTGCCATCGAAAACGCCTCCAAAATCACCGTATTTGGATGCTTTTATTCTATCATAACTATTCGTTAAAGACAAGTTTAACGAATAGTTAGTGGCAAAAAGAGTAGTTGACGGTCGTTTTACGTTTGAGTAGCCAGCGCCTGTTTGATGGCGAGCCGTGCCAGTTCGTCACAGCGATTGTTGAGCGGATTATCGGAATGACCTTTGACTTTGATGAATTCCGCCGTGTGCGGTTTTAAACACGTCAGTAACGCAACCCAGAGATCCTGATTTTCCACGGGGCGTTTTGACGCGGTCTTCCAGCCGTTGCTCGACCAGTTGTCCAGCCAGCCATTTCGAAATGCGTTACAGACATACGCGCTGTCCGTATGAATCGACAACGCGCATGGAGATTTCAGCGCGCGAATCGCTTCGATCACGGCCGTGAGCTCCATGCGGTTGTTCGTTGTGTCGGGTTCGAATCCGGACAGCTCTTTCTTTTGATCCTGATACATCAAGATTGCGCCCCAGCCGCCGGGTCCCGGATTGCCGGAGCAAGCGCCGTCCGTGTAGATCGTTACCTGTTTCTTCATCCCTGTTCTTTCCAAATAATATATTATATACTATTTGCTCATTCGTTCGGATTTCTCTCGGCAGGCGTCCACGGCTGCGATCACCGCGCCGCGGAATCCCTGCTGCTCGAGAACCGCGACGGCTTCAATCGTAGTGCCGCCCGGTGAGCAGACGCGATCCTTCAGCTCACCCGGATGAACGCCCGTCTCGGAGACCATCATGGCCGACCCCTTCACCGTCTGCGCGGCAAGCTTGAGCGCGACGGGACGCGGAAGCCCCGCTTTTACGCCGCCGTCCGCCAGCGCCTCGATAAAGAGATATACGTAGGCGGGCCCGCTGCCGCTGACCGCGGTTACCGCGTCCATGAGCTTGGGTTCCACGCTGATGACGTCGCCAACCGATCCGAACAACGTTTGCGCAAACGCTTTCTCATGTTCGGTCAGCGAATCACCACTTTCAAACACGATCATGCCTTCGCCGACCATGGCGGGCGTATTCGGCATCACACGGAGAATGCGCGCGTCCGCAGGGAGCGCTTGTTTCAGCCTCTCCCCTCCCCATCCCGCTGCGATCGAGATCACGGCCTTACCGGAGAAGCGGTTGAAGTGTTCGCCGAACACATGCGCACAGATGTTTGGTTTAATCGCGATCAGCAATATGCTGCTCCATTCGATTAACTTTTCCAGGGAGTCCGCTGCCTGAACGGGCAGGCTCTTTGCCAGAGCCTTGCACTTCTCCGTGTCCGGATCGTAAATCGACGTCAGCACGCCGGAGGTTTTGCCGCTCTTATAAAAGCCGCGGACAATTGCCTCGCCCATGTTTCCCGCGCCGATGACGCCAAAGCGAATCTCATTTGTACTCATAAAACCAATCCTCCCGTTTTTTACGGTCAGTTGAGTGTTTCCAGCCGCTCACGTAGTTTTGCCAGCATATCGGTGGCCAGCGCGAGCTTTCCTTTTTCTTCTTCAACAACGTTCTGCGGCGCTTTTGCGAGGAAGCCTTCGTTGCTCAGCTTTGCCGTCGCGCGCTGAATATCGGACTCAAGGCGTTCGATTTCTTTCTGAACGCGTGCTTTCTCCTTCTCCGGATCAATCAGCGACGAGAGCGGAATCACTGCCTCCACGCCTTCGCAGACAATGTGCACGTCGTTTTTCGGAATCTCCCCTGCCTGCGTAGAAACCGTCACGTGTTCCACACCCGCGAGCTTGTTGAGATAACCGCTCATGATAACGAACGCATCTCGATCCGCCGGATCGACGATCAATCGAGCGCTGATCTTCTGCGCCGGGGGAACCTTCATCTCCGCGCGAAGGTTACGAATGGAACGTACGAGCTCCATGAGCTTGTTCATGCGCGCGCAATCCGTTTCAAACGTATAGCGCTCCTCCTGCTTCGGCCAGGGTGAGAGCATGATGGTTTCCTCGTCGGAAAGCTTCGTGAAGATTTCCTCCGTGATGAACGGCATAAACGGATGCAGCAGCTTCAGGCTCGCTTTGAGCACGTGAATCAGCACGGCGGACACAACCGCCTTCTCCTCGGTGTTTTCGCCGTAGAGGCGCGACTTCGCGATTTCGATGTACCAGTCGCAGTACTCGGACCAGATGAAGTCGTAGATTTTCTGCGAGGCAAGACCCAGTTCGTAGCCGTCCAGATTGCGCGTTACCTCGCCGATGATCTCGTTGAGGCGGCTGAGAATCCAGCGATCCGCGATTTCGAGTTTGCTCTCCTCCGGCAGGTCTGCGCTTGCGTCGCCAACGCCCATGAGCACGAAGCGCGCGGCGTTGTAGATCTTGTTGCAGAAGTTCCGCGCGGATTCCACCTTTTCCCAGTAGAAGCGCATGTCGTTACCCGCCGAGTTGCCCGCAAGCAGCGAGAAACGCAGCGAGTCTGCGCCGTGCTTTTCGATGACTTCCAGCGGATCAATGCCGTTGCCGAGGGACTTGCTCATCTTGCGCCCCTGGCTGTCGCGCATGATGCCGTGGACATACACAGTTTCAAACGGGCGTTCCTTCATCACTTCGTAGCCAAACACGATCATGCGCGCGACCCAGAAAAAGATGATGTCGTAGCCGGTGACGAGCGTATTGGTCGGATAGAAGTATTTGAGTTCCTCCGTCTGCTCCGGATAGCCGAGCGTCGAGAATGGCCACATGCCGGAGCTGAACCACGTGTCGAGCACGTCCTCGTCCTGCCGCAGCGCGCCGCCGCAATGCGGGCACTTTTCCGGTGCTTCCTCGGCGACAATCATTTCCCCGCAGGCGTCGCAGTAGTACGCCGGAATCCGGTGCCCCCACCAAAGCTGGCGGGAGATACACCAGTCGCGGATGTTGTCCATCCAGTTGAAATAGGTCTTCTCGAATCGTTCCGGCACGAACCTGACCTCGCCGTTCTTCACCGCTTCGATGGCGGGCGCGGCGAGTGGTTTCATGTCCACAAACCACTGCTTAGACACGATGGGTTCGATGGTTGTATGGCAGCGATAGCAGGTGCCAACGTTGTGTGCATACGGTTCAATCTTAATGAGATTGCCGCTCGCTTCGAGATCTTTCACAATCGCCTTGCGGCACTCAAAGCGCTCCAGACCGACATACTTGCCGCCGAGCTCGTTGATATAGCCGTTGTCCGTATACACGCGAAGCACCGGCAAGCCGTGCCGCTGTCCAACTTCAAAGTCGTTCGGGTCGTGGCCTGGCGTAATCTTCACGGCTCCCGTGCCGAATTCCATTTCGCAGTATTCGTCGCCAATAATCGGAATTTCGCGTCCCACGGCGGGAATCACGACTGTCTTGCCGATCAGGTTCTTATAGCGCGGGTCTTCGGGGTTCACGGCAACCGCCGTGTCGCCCAGCATGGTCTCCGGCCGCGTGGTGGCAACGGTGATGGAGTAGCTCTTGTCCGGCGCGTCATAGCGCACGTGCCAGAGGTGGCTGCTCTGCTCTTCGTATTCCACTTCGGCGTCGGAGAGCGCGGTCTTGCAGTCCGGGCACCAGTTGATGATTCGATCCCCGCGATAGATCAAGCCCTTGTTGTAGAGGCTCACAAACACCTTGATCACGGCCTTGTTGCAGCCGTCGTCCATCGTGAAGCGCTCGCGCTCCCAGTCGCAGGAGGAGCCGAGATAGCGAAGCTGCTTGACGATGGTCGAGCCGTATTCCGCGCGCCATTCCCAGGCGCGTTTGAGGAAACCCTCGCGGCCGAGGTCCTTCTTCGTGAGGCCTTCCTTCGCCATCTGCTCCACGATCTTGACTTCGGTTGCGATGGACGCATGATCCGTACCCGGCATCCAGAGCGTTTCAAAACCGCTCATGCGCTTGTAGCGAATCAGCACGTCCTGCAGCGTTTCGTCAATGGCATGCCCCATGTGGAGCTTACCCGTGATGTTCGGCGGCGGAATGACGATGGTATACGGCGGTTTGCCGGTATTGGGACGTGCGTGAAAATAGCCCTTCTCTTCCCACTTTTTGTAGAGAGTGCTTTCCACGTGCGCGTGGTCGTAGGTTTTTTCCATTTCGGGATGCATAGGTTTGTTCCTGCCTTCCAACGAACGAGCAATCGTTCAAAATATCATTTCATTCCACCCGCACAGCGGGTGGTTTTTTTATGCCGCTCGCATCGCTCACGTCACAGACTGAAGTCTATAAATCAAAACGCCCGCCTCGCCAAAGGACGAAGCGGACGTTCGCGGTACCACCTTTGTTGAACACCGGTGAATCAATCACACAGTATTCCTCTCGAAGATTCTTAACGCGAATCAATCGGAAAACGCTAACTCATACGCTCACGTTTTCGGCTCCCATGCGACCTTCCGCGTCTCTCCGCAAACCGCCTCCCAGCGCAAGGGCGGTCTCTCTGTTGCGGCGGCTTGAGCGTACTCCTCATGATCGTAGCCATTTTTGGAATCATTCAGTTGTGGTCAGTCTAGCCGAATAAAATGAATTTGTCAAGCGGTTATGCAGCATCGCTGACGAGACTATCCGCCCAAACGTCCATCTGTTCACGAATCTGTTCGTAGTAGCCCGGCCCAAGGTCGAGATACGTCTTGAGGAACGAAGCCATGTCGAATTTTTCACCAAGGCTGTCCAACTCGTCTCGGTAGAGCTGCGCAATCTGGCTGTATCCAACCGCATAATCGAAAAAGTAGTACGGCTGGTCGATCACAAGATCGTAATAGTTTGCCGCGTAGGATTTGCCGTCCAGTCCGATGGCGGTGATGTAGTTCTCCAGCGCTTCCTGACTGTAGCCGTAGTAGTTGACCATGATGCTGATCATGGCCGGGAGGATTGCGTTAAACAGCATGCCAAAGTCAAACTGATAACGCAGATAATCCTGATTGTACTTCGTTTGATACTGCGTAATGAGAAACTCGGCAAACTGCGCCCAGCCTTCCGCATAACCGCCAAAGTTATACACGCGCTGCATCACGCCGACATCCTCGAGGTTCCTTTGATAGACATACTGATATAGGTGTCCGGGGTATCCCTCGTGCGCGAGTGTCAGCAACAGTGTCGGGGTCTGCGTTGCCGTATTGATGTAGATGATGTTTTCCTTCCAGTCGTCCAGCGCCGGAATGACGTATGCCGCCGGCGAGAACATATCCTGCAGCTCTTCCGGTACGTCGGTCAAGGTCAGGTTGTGGTTTGGCAGCGCGGGCAGAATCGGTGCGATCACGGACTTTAGATAGTTCAGATCCTCCTGCGTGTTACCGCTCGAAACGCCGTTTGGCAGGTTATCACTCTCGGAGAACAGGTTTGGGTTCTGATCCTGAATCGAGAGTGCGTCGTAGAGCAGATAGAAAAACTCATTTTTGAGCATCTCAAGCGTCTCTTCTACGCTCAGGTCGTTTCCGGCTGCACTCTGCATGCTGTATTCGAAGAAGCTGCGCTGCGTTTCGTTATAGGTAGCGGCTTCCTCGTAGCTGCGGCAGCTCTTGCGAAGGGCTTTCAGCCCGTCGTAGAGCGTTTGAAAAGAATCAATGTATTCGTTCTGCAATAAACTTGCATTTCGATCCTTGTAGGTTTGAGCCTGATCTGGCGTTAAGGTGGTAAGCTGATCGATCGCATCGTTAAACGTCGCATACAGAAACGACGTGTCGCGCGTATCAATAATCGTCTGGCAATCTTCCAGAATCGCATCCAGCGCGGGTTCCGTCATAAACATGTTCAGCTCCGCGCGCTTCTGCTCGTAGGCCAGCACCTGTCCCAAGTAGCGCGGCATATCGGCCAGCAGCTTGAGATAGTCTTCGATGTCCGCCGTGTTCTTGAGTTCAAACAGCGCAAACGACAGCGGCAGATTCGCCTGCAGGCCGCTGTATTCGGTCAGCGGTTCATAATAGTATTCGTATTCCGGTTGCTCCGCCATATCTGTCAGGATATGCTGTAACACGTCGTAGGAGAACTGTCGTTCCACCGGCAACTCCTCGCGATTGATCAGTTGAAATTGGGCCAGGAACTCGCCTGCCTCCGTCGCGTAGAGTTTGGAGTCCTCTTCCGTAAACTCGCCGAGTGTCATATTGACCGTAGCCGGATCGATATTGAACTTCGTCGGGTCGTCAATGTACATATGATAAGCGTAGCCGTCCCGCGTAGCCATCCAGCGGAATACGTCCATATCCACCGCGTTCAGTGCATCAAGCGCCGCCTGACTGACTTTGAAATCCGGCGTGGGAACCGGCGTTTCCGTTGGCGAGGCGGGCTGTTGCGTTTCCACCGCGTCGATTGTGATGGGTTGCGTATTGCCGCTGCCGGACGTTTTGCAGCCCAAGAGCGAGCTAAAGAGCAGAACGAGCGCAAACAGCATTGCCAGCAGTCGTTGGTTGCGTTTCATAATTGATCTCCTTATCCGAATCCGGATACTATCCGTTCTTATTTATTCGAGTGAATGTTACTTTCGTTCGAGTTCCTGCAAACGTTCCAGCAGTTCCTCCGCGGATCGCGTCTCCCCCGCCTTTTGGAGTGCCGTGACGAGATAGGGCGGGATCGGCGCGTAGAACACCAGATCGCGCTGGTCGGACGGGTGCCGAAACGTCAGTCGATATCCGTGCAGCGCCTGTCCCAACAATCCAAACGGGCGCTTCTCGCGGCCGTAGACGTCGTCCCCCGATACGGGGTGCTGAATGCTGGCCATGTGCGCGCGAATTTGGTGCGTTCGCCCGGTTTCGAGCTCAATCTGCAGCAGCGTATACTGCCCATATCGAGCGGCGACCGACCAATGGGTCACCGCCTCGCGTCCGCTCACGAGAACGGCCATTCGCTTTCGGTCGACAGGATGCCGCGCAATCGGGGCGTCAATCGTACCGCTCTCTTCGCGCAGATTTCCGTCCACCAGCGCACAGTAACTGCGATGCGCTTCGTGCGTTTGAAACTGCTCGCTCAGCGCGCGGTGCGCCGCGTCGTTCTTTGCAACAACCAGTAAGCCGGAGGTCATTCGATCGATTCGATGCACGATTCCGGGACGGCGTTCCCCGCCGATGCCGGAGAGATCCGAAACATGATACAACAGCGCGTTGACCAGCGTTCCGCTTTCGTGCCCCGGTGCGGGATGCACCACCATGCCCTGGGGCTTGTTGACGACGATCAGATCCGCGTCTTCGTAAACAACGTCCAGCGGAATATTCTCCGGCAGAACAGCGGTTTCGGCAATCTCCGGATAGGTAATATCAACCTGATCGCCGTCTGCCGTCATGGCATTGACCTTAACGATTTTTTCATTGAGCAGAATCGCCCCTCCGCGAATCAGGCGCTGCGCCTGTGTGCGCGAAAGCTCCGTTTCCGCGGCGACAAACGCGTCCAACCGCATGGAAACGGAACAGAGTATGGTCTCCTGCTCAGGCATTCGAGTCGTCGCCCGAAGGCGCCTTCTTTGGCGTTTTCTGGAAGGAGACGCGCTCAAACATCGACTGCTCCTTTAAAAACAGCACGTCGATGATTAAAAACACGCAGCCGATGGACAGGCAGCTATCCGCCACGTTGAACACCGGAAAGCTGAACAACGGCGTAATATCAAAGAAATCGCGAACATACGTCAGCGCAATGCGGTCAATCAGGTTGCCCACCGCTCCGGTGAAGAGCAGCGCGAGCGTGATGCGCGAAAACACGGTGAGCTTTTTACGAAAACGAATCAGGATGAACAAGAGGATCGCCGCCACGAGGATGGTCAGCGGAATGAACAGCCAACGAAAGCCCTCCAGCATGCCCCAGGCAGCGCCGGTGTTGTGCACATTGGTCAATTGAAACAGTCCCGTTACGACCGGCAGCGACGTGCCGACGGGTGAAAGGTAAAGTTGAATCAGATATTTCGAGATCTGGTCGATGGCAAGCAGCGCAACGATGAGAATCAGTTCCAGCAAGGTAATTTCCTCCAACGTGTTTGATTCAGTATAGCATGCATCCTACGACGCGACAACCGATGGCGATGGCGCGGGTTCGGAGAACAGATCGGGATAGAGCGTCGTGTAGTTCTCGTATGCGGTGGTAACTTTTTCGTAGTATCGCGCGGTCTGCTCAAACGGAATGGTCGTCAATTCGCCGTTTGCGGAGAATCGCGGGTCGTTGAGCCAGTCTTCCACGCTGCCGTGCCCGGCGTTGTATGCGGCAATCATTTGCTTGACGTTGCCGTTGAAACGCCCGCTCACAAAGTGCAGATACCAGCAGCCAAACTCAATGTTTGTTTCGGGGTCCTTGAGCATGTCCTGCGTATAGACGGCGTCCAGATCGAGCTTATGCGCAATCCAAGTTGCCGTGTCCGGCATGATTTGCATCAGCCCGATTGCGCCCGCGTCGCTGACCGCGGCTGGGTCGTTGCTGCTTTCGCAGCGCATGATGGACTGCACCAGATACGGATCCAGCTCATATTCTTTGGCATACTTCGAAATCAGCTCGGTATAGGCAACCGGATAATTGCGCAGCGCGCGCTGATACATAACCTCTTCGTAGATCAGGTACCCGCCAAACGACGCGACAACCGCGAAGATCAGCGATCCAACCACGATCAGCGCGATTTGAATCCGGCTCAAAGGTCTGCGGCTTTTCTTAGTGCGTGCTTTACCGGTTCGTTTTGTCGTGTCCTTCAAATGCGCGGTTCCTCCGCCTTCAGCAAATTATACAACGTGTCGACCTGTCGAATCAGATCGTCGAGCGAGCCGTTGTTTTCCAAAACATAATCCGCCCGCTGCCGACGTTCGTCCTCCGGCATTTGCGCGCGAATGCGGGCAAGCGCATGCTCGGGCGAAACCCGATCGCGCGCCACGATTCGGCGAACGCGCTCTTCTTCATTGCATGCGACAACAACGGTTCGATCCATCTGCGCGTCCAGTCCGCTTTCAAACAGCAAAGGAATGTCGAAGATCGCGACGGCGTGTTCCCGTCCGGACAGTTCGTTCTTCGCGCGAGAAAAGAGTTGCTCAATGACGAACGGATGGATGATTTCGTTGAGCTGTTTGCGTTTCTGCTCGTCAGAAAAGACGATCGCGGCAAGCGCTTTTCGATCAATCCGCCCGTCGGCCGATAGAATGGACGCTCCGAATGCGTTGATCACGCTCTGATAGCACGCTTCGCCGGGTTCCAACGCGCGGCGGGCAATTTCGTCCGCCGAAAAGACCCAGGCGCCCAGCTCGGCAAAGCGGCGCGCGACGGTGGATTTACCAGACCCGATTCCGCCGGTCAAACCGATTTTTAAATAACCTGTCTGTTCCGGCGTCGTCATTTCGTTTCGTACCAGCTGTGCCCAACCTTCACGTCCGCATCCAGCTCGACGGAAAGCGAAGCGACGTGCTCCATGCAGTCGTGCACGAGCGCGACCACCTCTTCTACCTCGGCAGTCGGCGTGTCGAAGATCAACTCGTCGTGCACCTGCAAAATCAGCTTAGCTTTCAAACCTCGCTCCTTCAGCTTTTCGCTGACCTTAACCATCGCGAGTTTGATGATGTCCGCCGCGGTGCCTTGAATCGGCATGTTCATCGCGACCCGCTCGCCAAAGGAGCGCGTGTTGTAGTTGGAGCTTTTTAGTTCCAGCATCGCGCGACGGCGGTCGAACATGGTCACCGCGTAACCCGTTCGTTTCGCGTCCTCGACACTGCGGTCGAGATACGCCTTTACGCCGGGGTAACGGTCGAAATAGAGCTTGATGTATTCCGCCGCGCGCTTGACGGGAATATCCAGATTGCGCGCGAGGCCAAAGTCGCTGATGCCGTAGACGATGCCGAAGTTTACCGCCTTTGCCGCGCTGCGCAGTTCGCTCGTTACGTCCTCAAAGGGAACACGGAAGACCTCGCTCGCGGTCGTGCGGTGGATGTCCTTTCCGCTGTTGAACGCGTGGATCATCCCCTCGTCTCCGCTGATGTGCGCGAGCAGCCGCAGCTCAATCTGCGAGTAGTCCGCGTCGACCAGCAGGTTTCCCTCAGAGGCGATGAATGCCTTGCGGATTTCGCGCCCCTGCGACGTACGCACGGGGATATTCTGCATGTTTGGTTCGGTGCTTGAAATGCGCCCCGTCGCAGTGACGCACTGATTAAACTGCGTCCGGACGCGGTCGTTCTCATCGCTGACAACGTTGAGCAGTCCGTCGACAAACGTGCTCTTGAGCTTCGTGAGAAAGCGATATTCTAAGATGAGCGGAATCGCCGGGTGACGATCCGTGAGGGATTCGAGTGTCTCCGCGTCCGTGGAAAAGCCACTCTTGTTCTTCTTTCCGGTTGGCAGCCCCAGCTTTTCAAAGAGCACTTCACCGAGTTGTTTTGGCGAGAGAATGTTAAACGTTTCTCCGGTCGATTCGTAAATACGCTTCGCCAAAGATTCGCTCTGCTCGTTGAACTGCGCTTGCAGCTGTTTGAGGATGGTTCGATCCACGCGGAACCCTTCGCGTTCCATTTCGTAGAGCACACTGGAAAGCGGAAGCTCCATCTCGGTGTAGAGCTTCGTCATGTTGGACTCCTCCAACTGCGGCAGCATATGATCTCTTAGTCCAAAGAGCATTGCCGCGTTCGGCGTAGCGTTTGCGTCTACCCGCTCGCAGAGCATGGCAAAGCTCGTTGCGGGGCGCGTTGCGTCGAGTAGATAGTCCGCAATCATTGCGTCGAACACATGCGCACGAAGCGAAATATTGAAGCGGTCGAGCTGGTGCCGCAGACGCTTCGTGTCAAACGCGAGCACCTCGCATTCGGCGTTTTCAAAGATGGGCTGCATGGCGCGAAACAGCGCCGTCTCGTCGATGGTCGCACTAAACAGATCCGCACCCTGCACAATTTCGAAGTATAGCGAGGAATCAAGAGCGAACTGAATGGTCTGCCCTGCCTCGATGGCAAATTGTTTGACGCTGGAAGTCTTGCCGAGCACTTCGGTTAACCGCTCAATCGATTCGATTGCGACGCGATTGGCCTTGGCAATATCGACGGCTGGAGAAGCGTCCGGCTTTGCGTCGCCCGCGACGCGCGCCGCGATGCCGCGCATTTCAAGCTCCATGAGCTTTGTACGCGCGCCGGGCAGCGCTTCCGGATGAAACCGGCAGTCCTCTACGGTGAGCGGAATCGGCGCGCTTGTACAGATGGTGCCGATTTCGTAGCTCATTCGCGCGGAGTCCGCGTTTGCCGCAATCTTCTCGCCCATCTTGCCTTTGATCTCCC
>CAZDXW010000003.1:0-13163 GCA_964509485.1 uncultured Christensenella sp. | reverse complement strand
CGCGCGGAGTCCGCGTTTGCCGCAATCTTCTCGCCCATCTTGCCTTTGATCTCCCCCGCGTGCGCGAGGACATTCTCCAGCGTTTGGTACTCCTCCAGCAGCTTCAGCGCGGTTTTTTCGCCGACGCCGGGAATGCCGGGAATATTGTCCGAGTTGTCGCCCATCAGACCCTTGAGGTCGCGCATGCGGTCTGGTTCAAGACCGTACTGTTCCTTAAGAACGTCCCGGTCGAACTCGATTGTTTCGCTGATGCCCTTCTTGGTCAGGAGCACGTGCGTATGTTCGTCGATGAGCTGGAGCGCGTCGCGGTCACCGGTGACGAGCAGCGCGTCAATCTGCTGTGCTTCGCAAAGCCGCGAGAACGTGCCCAATATATCGTCCGCTTCGTAGCGCGGCGTTTCGCAGACGGCAATGCCCATCTTTTGGAGCAATTCTTTGAGCAGCGGAAACTGCGCGCGGAGGTCTTCCTCCGTCTCCTTGCGCCCCGCTTTGTACTCCGTATACTGGTCGTGCCGAAAGGTCGGCCCGTGCATGTCGAACGCGACGACGAGATAATCCGGATTTCGCTCAATGAGCTTGAGCAGCATGCTGATGAAGCCATGCAGCGCGCCCGTTGGCGTTCCCGCACGCGTCGTCATGGGCGGCAGCGCGTGGTATGCACGATGCATGAGGCTGTTTCCGTCGATTGCTATGAGCTGTTTCAAGCGCGCTCCCCCTGTATTTGTATTTTGTTAGCGAATTACTCCGTAGACCATCGGCGAGACGTGATCGGGCTTTGTCCCGATTTTGACCGCTTCGAGCATGGTCTCCGAAGCGTCGGTCAGATTGGTTTCGTCGTTGACATAGAGCGTGCAGATTGCTTCACCCTGTTGAATCGAGTCGCCGACGCGCTTGTGCATGACTAGACCTACCGCGGGATCGATCGAGTCCTCTTTTGTTGCCCGACCCGCGCCGAGCACCTGCGCCGCGCGGCCAATCAGCTCCGCCTGCATCCCGACGACGTAACCGCCCGCATTTGCGAGTACCGGCACTTGCCGCTTGACAGCACAGAGCCGTTCCATTCCTTCGAGCGAAACGTACGATTCGTCCCCACCGAGTTCGTGAATCATGGCGCGTAGTTTGCCAAGTCCGCTTCCGCTGTCAATCGCCTGCTTAAGCATGGCGCGCGCTTCCTCGTCCGTCTTTGCCAGCTTCGAAAGCAACAGCATCTGCGTGCCAAGCAGCATGCAGACCTCGTAGAGCGCGTCCCCTTCCGGTACCTTGCCGGAAAGCAGCTGCACCGCTTCGCGAAACTCCAGCGCGTTGCCAACCGAAAGGCCGAGCGGCTGGTTCATATCCGTCACGACGGCGACGACCTCGCGCTTGAGCAGTTTTCCCATTTTGACCATCAGCTCGGCGAGGCGCGTTGCGTCCTCCACCGTCTTCATGAACGCGCCGCTGCCCACCTTAACATCCAGCACAATCGCGTCCGAACCGGCGGCGAGTTTTTTGCTCATGATGCTGGCCGCAATCAACGGAACGCTCTGCACGGTGCCCGTCACGTCGCGAAGCGCGTACATCTTCTTGTCCGCGGGCACGAGATTGCCCGTCTGCCCGATGACGCAGACGCCAATCTTACGGACAATCTCTTTGAACCGTTCAATCGGTTGACCGATGTTTACACCCGGAATCGATTCCAGTTTGTCGAGCGTTCCGCCGGAAAATGCGAGCCCACGCCCGGACATCTTGGCGACGGTTCCGCCGCAAGCGGCAACGAGCGGCGCAACCACCAGCGTTGTGGTGTCGCCAACGCCGCCGGAAGAGTGCTTATCTACCTTTACCCCCGGAAGGTCGCTTAAGTCGACCGTATCGCCGGAGTGCATCATATTCAGCGTCAAATCTGCGGCTTCGCGCTCGTTCATGTCGTTGAGCACAATTGCCATCAGCAACGCGGAGGCCTGATAGTCCGGTATTTCCCCGCTGACAAAACCACTGACGAAAAAGCGTATTTCTTCGCTCGTTAACTCCTCGTGATTCACTTTCTTCTCGATGATATCAACCATTCGCATGATCGGTTTCCCTCCTGTAACGCTCGTTCACATATCGCTTAGAATCGTGATTGGCTGCGTAGGCTTCGACTTGATGTTTGGTGTCGGGCTGTTACGAATAATCAAAAACAGCGCATCCGCCGCATCGTCAAACAGGGTTGTTTCAATGGGCACCAGAGGCGAATCGTCAATCTTGGCAAAGTACCGCCCGTCGTCCGTAAACGCCAGCACGGCGGCGTGCTTGTGGAGCACGCGGCAGTGAAACAGCAGCGCGTCCGCCGTCGGGTCCTGCATGGAACCGTCCTCGTCCATCAGGCGCGAGAGAATAATCAACCAGTCCGCTTTTGCCAGGTGCGCGTTGAAATTGCAGATTTCGAGTACGGTTTCTACGCCGTTTCGGTATTCAATCTGCGCGCTGTTGCGCCGCGAAGCGGGGATTCGCTTTCCAATCACCGTCGCGTCGATGCCTTCCGGTACCTGCTCCGGTAAAATTCCGTTGCCGGCGGCGATGTAGTAGTGTGTAAATCCGCGGTTCTGCGGCAGCGTGAGCGCTTGCTCCAGCTCCGTCTCCGATAGGTCTTCCGACTCGAGCACAACCGTCCGATCCGGCAGAATACCATAGCGAATGCTGCGCGGTTCGTCGGAGTCCGACTGAATCTTTGCTTTCAGGTAACGCCCGTTGACCGAGCAAACCATCGCGTCCATCGTGCCCGCTCCCCCGTCCGCAATCAGCTGCGTCGAGAGCTTTGCTTTCGGCAGGATGTGCGCCGCGGAGCGGAGCATGTGCCGAACGGCGTCCGCCGAAGTGAACTTGCCTGCCCAAGCGTCCGGCGCAATCAGAATCCGCTTGCAGATTGCCGGGTTTGTGCACTTTTCGGGCAGACCGCCGACGAGCTGCATCGTTCCGTAGGAAACATCCCCGCCGACGACGGTGCCATCCGGTTGTACGTTTCCGAGGTATTCCACCTCGCTGCACTTTTCAACCAGATTGTTCTGAATGAACGGCCGATAGATCGTTAGATACGACAACAGAGACGGCTTTTGTTGAAGCTGGTCGTAGAGCTCCTTGCCAACGCTCAATGGAAGATTGGAAAACAAGCAGATATAGGCGGTTTCGCTCTCCGCCGCGCCGACGTCGTCCCAGGCGCCAAAGAGGTTTGCGTCGACCGTATGGGTAATCGGCACCTCGGCAAAGATGATGTTCCAGCAATCGAGCGGGGTCAGGTTTGCGTCGCTCGTCATCGCAAAGCGAATCCCCAGCGAGAATTTCGAATATTCCATATTAGTCTACTTCCTCTCCAAGCAACGCCTGATAAGTCGTTTCCGCCTGCTCCCATTCGGCAAAGCAGTCGTCCAACCGTTGACGCTGCGCTTCCAACTGCGCGTAAAGCTTCTTCACCGCCTCATAGTCCGACGCATCGGCTGGGGACGCGGCTTGTTCCTCCAGCAGGGCGAGCGCTTTCTCCTCGGCGTGCACGCGCTCTTCCGCTCGCTTGACTGCGGCTTTCGCTTTGGCAATTGCGCTACGGCGTTCGCGCGCAAGAACGTAGTCGTTTTTTGCCGCCGGGACCTCGTCCTCCGGCTCCTTTGTCGCGGCGCTTTCGGAGAGGAACTGCTTATATGCGTCCCAATCTCCTTCAAACGCGCGGGTGCCATCCGCATCCATAATCAGGATTCGATCTGCAATTCGGTTTGCCAGATAACGGTCGTGGGTCACGATCAGCATCGTTCCGCCGTATTCCGCGAGCGCGGATTCCAGCGCTTCGCAGGAAGGAATGTCCAGATGGTTCGTCGGCTCGTCCAAAAAGAGCACGTTGCTGCCGTTGAGCATCAGCTTGAGCAGCTGGATTCTCGCGTATTCGCCGCCGGAAAGATCGCGGATTCGCTTGAATACATCGTCCCCGCGAAAGAGAAACGAACCGAGCAGGTTTCGAAGCTGCTTTGTGTCATAGCGCGGAAACGCGGCGTTCAACGCGTCGAGAATTGTGCTAGGATCGTTTGGCCGAACGGTGCCCTGCTCGTAGTAACCGACATGCACGTTGGAACCGAGCTTGTAGCTTCCGGAATCCGGTTCAATCTTGTTGGTTAGTATTTTCAATAGCGTCGTCTTGCCGCAGCCGTTTGCACCCAACAGGCAAACCTTCTCATCCTTTCGAACCAGCAGATCGAGCCCGTGGAAGATCTCCCGCCCGCCGAACTGCTTGCTGAGTTCCCGGACAACGACCACCTCGTTTGCCGTCAACGCATCCGCCTGCAGGCGAAAATGAATCGATTGCGGCGCCTGATCGGGCTTGACGAGCGTGCTCTTGATGCGCTCAATCTGTTTTTCCTTGGAGGCGATGGTCACATAGTTGCGCGCTTGATTCCAGCGCCGCTGCTGCTCGATGATTCCCTCAATTCGCTTGATCTCGCGCAGCGCGTTCTGATACCTCCGCTCGGCGAACTCCCGCTCGTCCATCTTCTTTTCCATGGACTGGCTGTAGTTGCCGCTGTAGAGGCGCATGGAACCATGTTCCAGTTCTAAGATACGGTTGCAGACGCGATCCAGAAAATATCGGTCGTGCGAAATCAGCACGAAAGCGCCTCTATACGCGGAGAGATAGGATTCGAGCCATTCCAGCGATGCGATGTCCAGATGGTTCGTCGGCTCGTCGAGCAGCAAAAGATCCGATTCGGACATCAGAATTTTCGCAAGAGACGCTTTTCGCATCTGTCCGCCGCTCATGACGGAGATCGGCCGCTCCAACTCTGCTTCGGAAAAACCCAAACCGATCAGCGTGGATCGCGTTCGCGCGCGAAAGGTCAGCCCGCCGCCGCTGGTGTACTTTTCCTGCAGGTCGCCCTGACGGCGAATCAGCGCTTCGGTTGCCCCTTGCCACTCAATGCTCTCCGCAATCGCGTGCAGCTCGTTTTCCATCGAAATCCATTTGCCGGACGCGGCAAGCACCGCCTCGTACAGGGTCATCCCCTGCTCCCAAACGGGCGATTGCTCCAGCACAGCGACGCGTGCGCTCCTGGAAACGGCAAGCTGGCCTGCTCCGTCGTGCGGCTCCAGACCGGCAATCATGTTGAGCAATGTCGTTTTTCCGCAGCCGTTTACGCCAACCAAACCGACGTGATCCTGCTCGAATACGTCAAACGTGACATCGCGAAATAAGGTTCTTTCTCCAAAACTCTTTTCGAGTTCCTGTGCATGTATCAGTGACATCGTATTACTCCAATTATGAGTCATTTTATCACAGCGTATGCATAAATGCAAAAGCGCAGTGTCTCTTATTCTTGCCCGGAAAGCAAACAAGGCATGAACAATCTGTACAATAATTGTTTTATCATGAACAACTCGTTAAATAGTTTTTATAAAGAAAGCAAACAAGGCATGAACAATCCGTACAACAAATCGACGCAATTGATCTGTTTAGTTTTGAAAAAATTCAAATCATTATCTGCTTACATTCGTTATAATATAAGTTAATGATTCGGATTATGCCGAAGTAACACCAACAATAATAGAAAACAAGAGAAAACACGAGGTGCAACGTTTGAGCGTACCGCGTCTGCCCAAAGGAAAAAAGAAAAAGCAGCTCTTCTCCACCGCCGCGCGCACATGGATTCTATTTGTCGCGGGCGGTTGTATTGTCGCGTTTGGCTTGATTCCGCTCGCAATTCGGCAGTTCTCAGGCGCAAACGCCTACTATGTTGCGGCGGAACGCACTGTTGCGGTCGTTACGCCTACACCAATTCCATTTGATGCGTCGGTGTTTGAAACATCCTGCGCGGTGGATACACCAATACCGAGCGCTACCCCAATGGAGAATGCGGCGCTGGTTTCGCAGTACACACAGCTCAAGCAAAGCGATGATTATCCTACCGTGCTTCAACTACAGACACGCCTGATGGAGCTCGGCTATCTGGATTCGGACGAACCGTCGACGGTCTACAACGCTGCGACGACGGTTGCTGTTTCGCTTTTTCAGCGAACCATCAGCGAGCCGATGGACGGAGTTGCCACGAGCGAATTGCAGGAGCATCTCTTCAGCGCAGAAGCAAGACCATATGAGATTAAGCTGGGCGACAGCGGAACGGATGTCGAAAGCATGCAGTCCCGCTTAAACGAACTCGGTTATTACGAAAGCAAGATCAACGGCTACTTCGGCGTTGCAACCGAGGATGCGGTTCGCGCGTTCCAAACCAAGAACAAGCTGGACGTGGACGGCATTTTCAACGTGTCCGACCGCGACCTGCTCTATTCGCCGGAGGCGCGGCCAAAGATTGATCCAACGCCGACGCCGAAACCAACCCCCAAACCGACGCCGAAACCGACGAAGAAACCGAGCAGCTCGTCCAGTTCCAGCACTTCCACCACGACGAGCGCGCCTTCCAGTTCTTCTTCGGATTCCTCCAGCAGCAGTTCGAGCGATACCTCAAGCAGCGACGTTTCCTACAGCGCATCCTACAGCGCAGATGGATTGGTCTCGGTTGCGAGCGCGATGCTCGGAAAACCGTATGCCTGGTCCGAGGAGAGTCCGTCGAAAGGCTTTGATTGCTCCGGGCTGGTCTACTTTAGCCTGCGTACCTGCGGCGTCAGCACGAGCCGCTACAGCGCGAGCGGATTCTCCTCCGTCAGCAAATGGGCGGAGATTACGTCGCCTTCCGACTTGCAGAAGGGCGATCTTGTGTTCTTCAAGAACGATACGTCGAGCAGCGTTAGCCACACCGGCATCTACGCGGGCGGCGGCTCCTTTATCCATGCTTCCTCCAGCGCGGGCAAGGTGATTACCAGTTCGATCTCCACCGCCTACTGGACGCGAAATTTTGTGAACGGCAGGCGCGTGTTCTAATGGCAAACTGTTTTCTTTGTCCCCGAAAATGTGGGACCGATCGTTCCGTAACCGCCGGACTCTGCGGCGCGCGTGAGGTGCCGCTGGTTGCAAGATGCATGCTGCATCATTGGGAGGAACCCTTCCTCAGCGGAACGCGCGGTTCCGGCACGGTGTTCTTCTCCGGCTGTAACCTTGGCTGCGTCTACTGCCAGAACCACGAGATTCGCGACGGCGGAATTGGTACACCAATGTCCGCGGAAGCGCTCGCGCAGGCATACCTTTCGTTACAGGAGCAAGGCGCGCACAACATCAATCTCGTTACCGCCGCGCCCTATGTGCCGGACGTTGCGCGCAGTATCGAACTAGCGAAACAGCAGGGATTGCATATCCCCGTCGTTTACAATTCCAGCGGATACGAACTCGTTGACACGCTGCGAATGCTCGACGGCCTCGTGGACATCTACTTGCCGGACTGGAAGTACGTCTCCCCCATCCTGTCCGGTAAATTTTCCAACGCGCCCGACTATGGCGAAATCGCGGAACGCGCGATTCTGGAGATGTACCGCCAGGTTGGTGATTTGGTGATCAACGAAGAAGGCATTGCGACGCGTGGGCTTGCGATTCGGCATTTGGTGCTGCCCGGCTGTGTGGACGATTCCCGCCGCGTGCTGGATCGTATTGTTACACGGCTGCCTGCATCAACGGCGATATCCATCATGAGCCAGTACACACCGCAGGAGCATGTAACAATCTTTCCGCTCAACCGTCGGGTGACCGAACGGGAGTATGAACGCGTTATATCGTATGCAACCGATATCGGTCTATACAACATTTTGATTCAGCGGAAAGATTCCGCGCAGTCCATTTACACACCAGATTTCACAGATACGAAATAAAATTGACACAATCAACGCATAGATTTGCTTGCAATTGCATAATTCCGGTGTTATACTCAAGCCATAAAAAGTAAATAAGTTTCCGTCCGTTATGTTCGTTTTTTCATTACCGATTTCCTCCTTAAACCGCGTAACCGAACTACTACGTAACTTCATAATTACTCTCTGGTGGATAGGGCACCATCAAAGAGGCTTGACGGACGGAAAGTACAAAGGAGCCAAGAAATTGGCTCCTTGTCTATTTTATCGAACAACAGATTCTGATTCACATTTTGGCTTGATTTAGTAGCCAAGAAATTGGCTCCTTGTCTATTTCTATATTAAGCAAATAAAAAAGAACCGCGACGCGGTTCCTTTTTTTTATTTTTCTATCTCTGTGTGTGCAGCATCGCTGCGCCGACGATTCCCGCGTCGTTCTTCATCTCCGCGGTCACGATCTTTGCGTGGTTCTTGAAGAACGCGTACTTCTTTGCGTACTCGCGAATCGGGCTGAGCAAAAACTCTCCGTCGTTGCTGACGCCGCCGCCAAACGCAATGATCTCCGGGTCAAACAGCGCAATCGCTGTGCATGCGGTCGCACCCAGATACTCGGTGTATTTTTTATAGATGGCTCCGGCGGTTGCGTCCCCTTCCCGCGCACAGTCCATAACAAGTTTTGCGTTGATCTTGGTGATATCGCCCTGCGCACGCTGGAACATTGCGCTCTCATGGTGCACATTCGCCGCTTTTCTTCCTTCGCGAACAAGCGCTGCCGCGGAGCAATACGCCTCGATGCAGCCGAGCTGACCGCAGGTGCAGGGTTCGCCGCCGAACACCAGAATCGCGTGGCCAAACTCAAACCCGTTTTTCTTGCCACCGATGAAGATCTTCCCATCCAGCATCAGCCCGCCGCCAATGCCCGTTCCAATCGTAATCAGCAGGCCGGACGAGCAGCCACGAAACGCGCCGCAGTAATACTCCGCCAGCGCGGCGGCATTTGCGTCGTTTTCCACGTGCACATTGCAGCCGGGAAACTCATTGCCGACGAGTTCGCAGAGCGGAAAATCGTGATAGTCCAGATTGTGCGCGTCTACGACAACGCCGCGATCATAATCGATGCTGCCGGGCACCGCAAGGCCGATGCAGCAGGAGTTCGTAATATCGAGCTGATTTTCCTTGAGCAAATCGGAGATCAACGAACGAATCGTCTGAATCGAATCCAGCGGGTTTCCCGTGTGCGGAAACGGCAGGGATTTTTTGGAGACCAGTTTCATCTCTTCGCTGACTATGCCAACGGCAATCTTACTGCCGCCGATATCAACACCAATGCTGTACATATCGTTTTCCTCCAATTAAGACACGCTGCTCATGCCAGCGCGTAATGTTCGATAAAGTAGGCGACCCCGTCTTCGTCGCAAGGCGGAACAATTAGATCGGCAACCGACTTGACTTCCTCCGCCCCGTCTTCCATGCAAACGCCAAGCCCGGCCCATTCAATCATTTCCCGATCAAGAAAATTATCGCCGAGGGCGCAAACTTCCGAACGGTCAATGCCGAGCTGCCCGGAGAGTTCTTCCAGCGCGGTTGCTTTGGTGACGCCGAGGCAATTGATCTCGATAAATACCGGATTCGAGCGCGAAACCTGCGCAACGCCGCCGAACTTTTCGCGAAAGGTCTCAAACAGTGCTTCTTCGCGCCCGTTGGACGCAAACGCAAGAATCTTTGGAACGTTACGAAAATCCTTTTTGCGAATATCGGGGTCTATGATGTACGGCAGGTTATGTCGACCAATATACCCTTTTGAAGAGGGATTGATCTTCTCCAGAATAACCGTTTCGTCCACATAGATCTGCGCCGGAACGTCCTGCTCCGCCGCAAAGTCCAGCACGTTCCGAATCACCGCCGGATCCAGCGCGTGGAGCTTTTCAATGCGTCCGGAGTCAATGTCAACGATCATTGCGCCGCCATATTGAATCGAAGAACCGTGCAGATCGGTCTGCTGCCAGATGGGCTTGGTCGCGATGCACCCGCGCCCGGTGGCAAGCGTAACAACGATGCCCGCTTCCTTTGCTTTTTGAATTGCCGCGATGTTGCGCGGGCTGACCGTGTGCAGCTGGTTTGTCAAAGTTCCGTCAATGTCCAGCGCGATGAGTTTGATTGCCATTTATTTCTCCCAGAGTATTCTATTTCCGAAATCTCAGCGAATCTGTCCGCTGCCTCGAATGACGTATTTCACCGTGGTGAGCTCGTCCAGCCCCATCGGCCCGCGCGCGTGCAGCTTCTGCGTGCTGATGCCAATCTCCGCGCCAAAGCCAAACTCTTCGCCGTCCGTAAACCGAGTGGAAGCGTTCACGTATACAGCGGCGGAGTTCACCTCGTTGAGGAAACGTTCCGCTCGGTCATAGCGACTCGTGATGATGGCGTCGCTGTGATGCGTGCCGTAGGTTTCAATGTGGCAAACCGCGTCTTCAAAGGAGTCCACGACGCGAACGGACAGGATCAGGTCGTTGTATTCCGTCGACCAGTCCTCTTCGGTTGCCTCGATCGAGCCCGGCATGAGCGCCTTTGCGCGGGAATCGCAGCGAAGCTCCACCCCGCGCGCGCTGAGCCGCGCCGCGATGTTCGGCAGGCACTGCTCGGCGACGGATGCATGCACGAGCAGCGTCTCCGCCGCGTTGCAGACGGAAGGACGCGAGCATTTCGCGTTCTCAATCACATCTGCCGCCATGACAAGATCCGCACTCTCGTCGATGTATACGTGGCAAACGCCAACGCCGGTTTCAATGACCGGCACGGTCGCCTGCTGAACGATGCTCTGAATCAGCCCCGCCCCGCCGCGCGGAATCAACACGTCGATGAGCCCGTTGAGCCGCATCATCTCGGTTGCCGCGGCGCGATCGGTGTCCTGCAGAAGCTGAATCGATCCGGCCGGAATTCCGTTCTGTTCGGCGGCGGTGCGCAGCACCTCGTAGATGGCAATGTTACTGCGAATCGCTTCCGATCCGCCGCGCAGTACGCAGGCGTTGCCGCTCTTGAGGCAGAGCGCAATCGCGTCCGCCGTAACATTCGGGCGCGCTTCGTAAATAATGCCAATCACGCCAAGCGGAACACGACGCTTTTCGATTCGAAGTCCGTTCGGACGAACGAAGACGGAGTCGCTCTTGCCAATAGGATCCGGCAGCAGCGAGACCTTCTTTAGCCCCGCCGCCATCGCCTCAATGCGCTTTTGATCCAGCGTCAGCCGGTCGATGAACGACGTTTTTACCCCACGTTCCTTCGCGGCGAGAACGTCTTTTGCGTTTTCACTTAGAATAACCGGAGCAGCGAGCAGCAGCGCTTCGGACATGGCGACTAGCGCGCTGTTTCTCGTCTGCGCGGATGTGATTGCGAGCGAAGCGGACGCTTGCTTCGCTTCCTGAGCCAGTTCCCGAACCGTCATAGCCGTGTTCCTCCAATGTTTCAAACATTATACCGTATCCGCCCTCGATGCACAAGGCAAAACGAGACACTCAACCAGGAATCCCTTGACGAATTGATGATAACGTGGTACTCCTGTTAGGAATAATTAGGGAGGATGCCTTATGAAAGCTTATCTCCTTTCCGACGGCGAATTTCAAACGGATCGGGCAAAACAGCTTCTCGCGTTGGTTACGACGGAACTGATCCATCGTGGCGCTGTAGTTTCGAAGCACGCCATCGAGCGAGACGAACTGCAATTCTGCCGCGGCTGTTTCGATTGCTGGACGAAAACGCCCGGCGAATGCATCATGAAGGACGGAATTGCCGAAATCAACCGCGCCTGCATGACGAGCGACGTGGTCGTCTACCTTTGCCCCATCGTGTTTGGACAGTTCTCCGCAAACATGAAGAGCGCGATTGACCGTTGGCTGCCCAATATGCTGCCGTTCTTCCTAACGCGAAAGGACGGCTCCACGATGCACCCGCCGCGCTATGAAAACTACGCAAAACAGATTATGATCGGCTACGCGGAGCGTCTTTCCGAAGACGACGCGCAGCTCTTTATCGACATCACGCAGAAGCACCGCAGCAGCGTTACAATGCTGATTGACCGCGGAAACGACGCGGAACTTGCAGACGTTCTTCGTACCATTTCGTTGGAGCGCGTGGGAGGTTCGTTATGAGCAACGTTAAACAAAGTGTGGTATTCCTCAGTGGCAGTCCCAAGGTCAAGCAGGACGAAGCGGTTTCGGATTTTCTGGCAAAGCGCGGCGCGAAGTTGCTGGCGAATGATTCGTTGGATTCGCGCGTGATATGCGTGCGCGAAACGCTGTTGCATCGGCAGATCGAGGATGCGTTTGCCGCGGTGCAAAACGCGGATGCCATCGTCGTGATCTTTCCCCTCTACTTCTTCTGTATGCCCGCCATGCTGACCCGCTTTCTACAGGATTTTGCCGTTCAGTATCCTGTCGCGTCGAAGAAGGCAAACGTCTACGCAATCGTCAATTGCGGATTCCCCGAGCCGGAGATCAATCTCGAAGCGATGCGCGTCATCGAATCCTTTTGCCGGCACACCGGCCGAACGTTCGTCGGCGGCACTCTCGTTGGCTGCGGCGGCATGCTGCTTGGCGCACAGCAGGCGCCGTTTATGAAGCCGTTGTTTGAAGAGATTGACGGTTTGTTCTCGCGTATCAGGAAAGAACTCGGTTCATCGGAACCGGCGAAACAGACTCTAACGAACATTGCGGTCAAGTTCCCCCGGTTTCTGTATTTTCTGGGCGGGAATTCCGGTTGGCATATGGCGGCGCGAAAGAACGGTTTGCGCTCGAAAGATCTTTATCGAAGACCGTATCAAGCTAATTGAAACACACATTACAAAAAGAACCGCCGGAGAAATCCAGCGGTTCTTTTTTACCTTCTATTGTGGGGGTTCGTTATCTCTCGTTCATGAGGGACTTGTCCTTGGCAAAGAACGCGCCAATGACCATGATGGCGAAGAAGACAACAAGATACCAGACAACCGCCATCTTATGCGAAACGACAGCCGCGTACACCATGAACAGGCAGCCGAGTACGCCAAGAATCGGCATCAGAATGCGCTTGAAGAACCCAAGGTTCTTCTCCTTTGCCGCAAACGCGATAAACATTGGAATGTACATCGCATAGACTGTGATGATCGGCAGCTCGGAGGAGTCGAAGGAGAAAATGCCAAACCAGGACTTTTCGACGAGGTTCGCGCCAAAGAAGTACGCGAGCCAGACCATCGCGAGGAACAGGCCGATTGCGGAGGAGTTGGTCGCCATGTTGGTCTTCGGGCTGATTTCCTTCATGGTTTCCGGCGCGGGGCCTTCGTTGCGCGCCGCAAGCGAATAGAAGCCGCGCGTGCAGCCCATCATCAGGCCGTTGAGCGTACCCAGGCAGGAGATGATGACGAACACAAACAGCAGCGTGCCCGCAACGTTCGAGAACAGCGAGGAGAACGC
>CAZDXW010000002.1:39339-68083 GCA_964509485.1 uncultured Christensenella sp. | reverse complement strand
CACAAAAAGAAGAACGATCAGGGAATAAATCAAAAACGAGATCAGATAATACATACAACAAATTACCTTTTTAAGTTACTATACTCATCTTACGCGCTGATTCATTACAAACATTGGTTCTGGCAATTATATGGTTATCCCGTTCCATCAGCACTATCGTTTACACAATTATTGAAAAACAACGTTGCATTATCTTAGAGTTTACTTCTTTTGTTGGCATATATGAACGCAAGCTTTTAACCGTTGCAGATTTCCATGATGATCGGCTGTGAACTCGTCATACTCGCATCAGGACCATAGCCTTCTCGGACTTTCCAAAAACGAAGCGAAAATGAGAAAGAAAAATCGGACGCCTCTGTTAATTCGCTACCATCATCAAACGAAGCAAGAATAATAAATTGCTCATTGGGATAATTTCGCTCCAGCTGCGCGCGCCAGCTTTCCATAATGCCGATCGTTCTGAGATAGATTTCTTTTATATTTTCTTTGTGAGGAGTATCGACTCTTATCTCATTTCCATCCCATTCCAACCAGGAGAGGTCGGCGTCTTCCGGTATACTCTGATTGAGACTCCAAAAACCAGACACTCCGAAGTAAGTTCTCCCAAAGGCATCTGTGTTTCTCCAAATCAAATAATCGTCTACAGATGGAGCGTCTTCCGTCACAATCGCCCCAAATAAGGATTCCGCGCTTTCGTTTCGTATCATTCAGCACATTCTCCACATCGTTTGATACCAATGGACTGAGCGTTTGCTACTTATTGCACCATAAATCTATTAATCACCATTCGTTAATGGCATATAATGCGGCAAGACGAACCTGCTTCAACAACTCATCTGATAGATGGTCATATTCTGCATCCATTCCTTTCACGTGTGCCAAATATGGCGGGCTGTCATTCCAAGAACCCATTGCGCCAAAGACGTCGGCTGTACTCGCGGCTTCAAAGAGGGGCATATTACTTGCCGGGATTTCTGGAAGCGGCAAATGATATTTAACATCCGGATATTCGGCAGAGCCAGAGAGAATATCGAGAGCTTTTTGAAAAACCATAGCAAATTCATTACAATCGATCTTGATTGCCAACTCCTTTATCTCGGACAAAACGGACTGAAAACAGGCGGTGTTGTTTTCAAAATGGGGTTTCGTAAAAGGCGCGTTCATCCACCTGTGTTCCGTATAAACAACATTCCAATTTTTTCGAACGGAATCAAAATCCCATTGCGCTGTAAAGAAAGTAACGATACCGCCTCTATAGAAACACGTGATCGAGCTTTGCATCGTATTGGAGAAACCAAGTATACTGCGATCTTTCACCGACACTGGGCTCAGGAACTTGATGTCCTCTAAACCCTTTTTTACGCAAACCTCATACCAAGCGGATACATCGAAGGCTGTTTTCGTTCTCGCGGAGAACAGTTTTTCGTCCGGTAAGAAATGGAACTCTGTTTGATTCACATATCTCTGAGGAGTATAAGAAAGTGCTGATTTATCCTTCAGTGCTCTCTTGACTGCTGCAACAATACAGCAAATCTGATACATTTCTCCGTTCATTCCTGCGGACCCCCAGCTTTCTGCTTGGATAAGATAAAGCAATTTGTCCAGTTCAGCTATTTAGTACAGCGTTTGTATGGGTATCAACCCGGTTGCTCCACCAAGTTTTCAATTACAAGCATCTTTCCATACTTACCACCATCTCCACGTGGCACGAGAGAACAGCTTGAATGCCTTTCTTCCACGGGAACAAATCAACTGACTATAACGGTTGTGGGGAACATATCCACTAAACATTCCGACAACCGGGAATATATCGACCAATCTGCTAGTAATGGAGAACATGCCACAATTATCGCACCATGACCAGTTGAAAAAAGGAGTTGAAGTTCTTCACCAATCAATCGTTTTATAGTATTCCTTAAAAAATTCTATTAATTAACGATGGTGTTCTCTTTCGGATAAAAGTGTATTGCTATGCGGGTCTCCCATATCTTCATCTTCGATGACAGTGACTTCATCGCCTGAAGAATACGGTAATAGAGCCTTTAGTTCAGAAATCGATTTGCATTCATTTTCATCAAAGTAATAGAGAATATCGAAATATTTCCCTCCACGAGTCATATCTGCTGAAACGCCAATCTTATGGACCTGATTATCAACTCGAATGATCAACCTTGTAATAGGCGCATCCATACGAACTGACTCTTCCATCAGGTCAAATACATCCTGAAAGCTACATATTAGCTCTGTGTTCTTTTTCTTAAATAGATTATCCAAGAAGCCCATCCGAAACCGACCTTTCTTATATCCGTAAATTATATCTCTTGCATAACAAGGGTTCTGTATTCTTCACCTAGGCTTGAGACATCCATACTACCGTCTCCTCATAGACGCGTCTGCGGGAACAAGCCCACGAGGCGGACGGGAGAGTGCAAACCCATGTTAAGCCACTTACTTGCAGCTCCGCGCGAGGGTGGAGGAGATGTAAATAAGGAGAAAACAGTCAAGCGACGCTCATTTCAGACGGAGAAGTTCCCCGTTGCGCTTGACGATGTTTTTGTAGTCCCATTGAATTCGCTCCGCTTTGTCGAGCCAAACCGCCAACGAAAGCGGATCGATCTCACGAACGTCGGCATAGCGCACTTCGGCTGCCTTATGCTTGCCAACAGGGGTTAAGCCCGTTTCGTCAAACGATTGCCCGCTCCAAAAGAGCAATTGAATATGGTCTTTCTGCTTGCTGTAGCCGACAATCGGGTTTCCGTCGATGAACCATACGGGGTTTTTATGCCAGATTTTACTCGTTGCCTGCGGCAGATGCAGCTCGATTGCTTCCATCAATCGCTGGCAGATCTGTTGATCGTGATTAGACAGCGATTCGGAATAGCTTACGATATCCGGATTCATGCTATATCTCCTGTTCAATCGTTTTGATTAAAAATCCAAGGAATCTGCTGGTCATTGATGAATTGGGCTATGATACTTATTGTTTGTCCCACACCATAAGCACCACTGCCATCACATGACACGAGGGAGTTTAGCAGATGATTCGTGTGTGATTCGGTATTTACCCCATTGGGAACATGATAACGCAAATTCGCGCCCTTGGGAATATAATCTGGAATGCAGCAGAATCATCCTGCCGCAAGCGCTCGCAGCTTATCGTAATTAGACCAATTCGAATTTGAGCCTCCATTCGCTTGGTCGCCTAAAAAACGCATGATTCCTAACATTTTTGCATGAATACTGTGTTGAATTGGATTATAATAAAACAAGAGTGAATGCGGGTAATCGGAATGGAGGAAGTCGAAAACGATGGCAAAGAAGAAGCTGGTATTGGGCGCAACCGGATTTATTGGATCGGCTGTCATGCGGGAACTGCTCAAAGACGGGGAGGATGTTAAGGTTGTTGTTCGAAAGAGCAGCAGCACCAAAAATGTAGACTCTTTTGATGTTGAGCGTGTTTACGCGGATATGTTGGACACTGCGTCCATGAAGAAAGCCATGGAAGGTTGCGACACACTGTATTTCACCGCGGCATATTTTAACCACTGGGCGCCAGATGCGAAAAAACCCTATGAAATCAATGTTGGCGGCACAAAAGCGACCCTTCAGGCTGCACTCGAAGCGGGGCTAGAAAAGGTCGTGTACACCAGCACGAACAATACGATTGGACCACACGGAGAACCCGTCAACGAGGAAGCCGAGTTTAACCAGTGGAAGATAAAAGATCACTATTCGCTCTCGAAATATTTCGCCGAGATCGAAGCATACAAATACGGCGCGAGAGGCGTACCGATTGTAATCGTGAATCCAACGTTCGTCATTGGAACGAATGATATTCGTCCAACTCCGTCTGGCCGCATGATTATTGACGTAGCATCCGGCAAAGAAGAACTCTACACGGACGCGCGAACGAACATTGTCGATGTTGACGATGTCGCGCGTGGTGAAATTCTCGCTGCGAAGAAAGGGCGAGTTGGTGAACGCTATATCCTCGGCAATACGAACGTCAACATACCTGATTTTTATCGATTGATTTCTAAAGTTGCGGGGGTGGAGCCTCCAAAGATCAAGGTTAGCTATCCACTAGCGTTACTTGCGGGGCATATGTTTACCACGATAGCAGCAATTACCAAGAAAGAACCGTTTGTTACCGCCGGCGAGGTACAGATTGGACATATGGGTGAATGGTATGATTGCTCGAAAGCGGTGAACGAATTGGGGATGCCGCAGACGCCGCTCGAAGAAACGCTGCATAAGGCAATCAACTGGTTCCGCGAGAACGGGTACTTATAAAAACGAATTCACGCGAAAAGCCACGGCTTCTGTATAAGCGGCGCGAATCTGGTTTACCGATACTTTAGTGGGTGAGTCGGAACATTGGGCATCGGGATGCTTAACAGCAAAAATTCAAATACCATATTGATAACGAAATCGCCTCGCGGTTAGCTTCCACGGGGCGATTTTTTGTATCTATTCGATATTAAACGAGTTCTCTTAAGAGCATTTCCTAGACAGGAACCATCCGCACGACCGTCTCCACATGGCTTGAGTGCCCATGAATGATTTCTGCATGCTTAGGAACAGATCAACCATGTTTCAGCGGTGCCTAGATGCATGAAGAGCGCTCCATCTTTCTTGGGTCTCAGGGAGTATTTCAACTACAGCTTCATGATCCCTATTCGAAACATAATGCCGATATTTTAACATGCTTTTATTAATAATGTAGTTTCTTTCTGTCTTTCATCTCACTATAGTGCATTAATTATTTCTTGCAGATTATCGATCCAACTATTTAGAAGTTCCGTATCACTTGCCAACTGAGCTGTGTTCTTTTCATAACCTTGTAGCAGTTGAACTTGATGTTCATAAAAACATCGCCATTTTACAAACATCTTCTTGCTATCTAAAAAATTACCCCACTCATTGTTTTGAATCTGACTTTGCAGGGCTTCTAATTGTATTTTGAAGCTCTCAGCAGGCAACCCCATCTGTTTCTTGAAATCGGAAAGGATAAACTGTTTTTGGAACAATTTTTTCATCTGCCAATTTTGATATTGGTCAAAAAAGACGCCTGCAATCGTCTGAAACAAGAATGTCAAATGATCAAAATCTAGCGGGGCATGTAAACGATTTGATTTTTCCTTGCTGCTGCCCATGAAACCATTTTCCATCAACACTTGATAGGACATGATTTCTTTCCCGTTGTACTGTTTTGCGTTTACTACAGAAACAGCATAACCGACCCCTGCAATCTCGGCATCGGTAATGAGTTCGTCAAGTGATTGATAGAAGTCTTCGGTTGTAATTCCCAATGAAGCAGCCACAATTTCAACTGCTTTGACAGCGGTATCCGTTTTTACAAATCCGGGTGCTATAGCGTATGCAATAATGCCCGTTCCGTCAACTTCTTCACACAAGGTATTGCAAAACTCCACTTGCGCGGTTTTGAATATTTCATAAGCCGACATATATGGAGTTGGAGCTGCTGATGGTACAAAGACAATCGTTCCGCAAGCGTCCCTCATGAAGGAGATGAATTTTTTCGTTAACAGGACAGGTGCTCTCAAATTCACAGCATAACTTAAATCCCAATCGGATATGGAAACCGCGTCAATCGCTCCCATCGGAACAAAAGCGGCATTATTGATCAGAACATCCAGACGCGCATATTTATCTAAAATATACTTGTATAATTGATCAATCTGCTTTTCATCTGTAATGTCAATCTGGAAAAAATCCACCGTTCCATTCAGGTTTTGCTCGTTGATCCGCTTTTGAGCTTGCGTTCCTCTGTCGGCATCTATTTCCGCAATGATTACATGAGCCCCCATATAGGCAAAAGCGCGCGAAGCCTCGACGCCGATTCCACCGCCGCCGCCCGTAATCAATACGACTTTGTCTTGCAGTGCGTGTCTATCATAATTGTTCTTCTCCAGTATCATGTGTACCTCCATGAAGCGTGCGTTATTTTTCGTAGTGATTGCTTGCTCTTAATATATCAACAAACCAGTCGGCTTCCGGGTAAGGCATATCGGGATTCAGGGCGATCATTTCCACATATGCGTCGATGGAAAGCCAAAATGACATCGCTAACGCCAAAGGATTTCCTTTGCGAATGATTCCTTGCCGTTGACCTTCTTCAATCGTAACAATTGATTGATCAATAATATCGTTTTGCTCTAGCTTTTCTTTTATATGGATGGGTAAATTCTCATTACGTTGCGCCTGTTTCATCAATACGAAATATTTCGCATAATCATGGTTTGACTTCATTACATCGAAAATATAACTTGATGATTTCAAGAAGAAATCCATAGGATTGTCATATGGAGGGAAATATTGGCCCTTACGACCCAATAATGCTATGTTAATCAATTCCTCATGTAAAATTTCGACTGAATCAAAATAATGATATAGCAAGCCAAGGCTCATGCCAGCTTCCTCTGCAATATCGTTAATTTTCGTTGCCTCATAACCCTTGCAAGTGAAAACGTTCAGACCAGCTCGCAAGATATCTTGTCGCCGTTTTCCTTTTTGTTCTTCTCTTTTTGTCATACCGTCCTCATATTGTTGAAAAAAAATTCAATGAAATTTTATTTAATATAGTACAGGCTTTTCAGTGACCAGTCAATATGGAAGCAGAAAAGTTTTATAGTACCGTTGATATATACGTTGTCACTCTTTTCGAAAAGATATCCCATTTCAAATATGGGTTACTGTCGAAAGACAAAATAAAAAGGTTCCCGGCTTTCGGCTATTGTTACCGAAAGTTTAGGAACCTTTGAACTAAGCGATCTCTGGCCTGATTTAATTTTCCTTGCGAGACATACGAACCACCGTCTCCACATGGCACGTCTGCGGAAACATGTCCACTGGGCGGACGGCGGAGAGGATGAAGCCGTGTTCGGCCAGATATTTGCAGTCCCGCGCAAGCGTTGCGGGGTTGCAGGAAACATAGACCACGCGGTTTGCGCTGCTCTTAACGATTGCCGCCAGCGCGGCTTCCTCGCAGCCCTTACGCGGCGGGTCGAGCACGATTGCGTCAATCTTCGTGTCTTCGGATATCAGACGGGGGAGCACGTCTTCGACATTACCGCAGACGAACTCCGCATTGGCCACGCCGTTTGCCTGCGCGTTTGCCTTTGCGTCCTCAATGGCCGGGGCAACCTGCTCCACGCCGATGACGCGCTTGCAATCCCCCGCGATGAACAGCGAAATGGTGCCGACGCCGCAGTACGCGTCCACGACGGTTTCCTCCGGCTTAGCCGCGAGAAACTCCCGCGCTGTTTCGTAGAGCGCCTGTGTTTGGATGCGGTTGACCTGTAAAAACGACTGCGGGCTGACGGAGAAGCGCTTTTCACCAATCGTTTCGGTCAGCGCCTGCTTGCCGGAGAGCAGGGTAAACTTGTCGCCAAATATGACGTTGGTGTCCTTTGCGTTCTCGTTGTGCCAAACGCTGTCAACGTCTTCGAGGAAGGAGAGCAGGTCGTTCTTCTTCTTGAGCTGGCCTTTCGTGACGACAACGACCATCCGCTCGCCGTTTGCGGTTGTCCGCGCGACGACGTGCCGAAGCTGGCCTTCGCCGGTGGTTTCGTCATAAACGGGAACCCCGCAGGCGTTCGCCCAGGCGGCGACGCGGCGCGCGGCGTCCACAATCTGCCCGTCCTGAATCAGACAATCCGAAAACGGAACGAGCCGGTGGCTGCGTTCGGCGTAAAACCCGAATACGGCACCGTTGCCCACCACGCCAAACGGAAAGCTGCCCTTGTTGCGATAGCGAGTCGGGTCATCCATGCCGACGATGGGCTGCATGGGCACACCGGAGAATCCGCCTAGGCGGGTGAGCGCATCCTCGACCCACTGCTGCTTTTGGCGCAGCTGGGCGGGGTAGGAAAGGTGCCAGAGCGAGCAGCCGCCGCATTGCGAAAAGACAGGGCAGGCGGGGCGGACGCGATCCGGCGAGGGCTTTAGAATCGAGATCGCCTTGGCAATCGCGTAGGTCGGCATGACCTTGATGATGTGCGCCTTGACCTCCTCGCCGACGAGTGCGCCGACGATAAAGATTGCGTAGCCTTCCACGCGGGCAACGCCCTGACCTTCGTTGGTCAGCGCATCAATGGTGACGACGAGCTCGTCGTTTTTCTGGACGGGAGGGCGTAATTTCTGTGCCATGTAAAAATTCCTTTCGGCGCGAACTGCGCCCGGTAAAATTTGATTCCTGTTGGGAGTTTCTTTTTCCAATCGGCGCGAACTGCGCCCGGTAAATTTCGTATTTTAGATTCTTGGCAACGCTATTTAACTTTGATCGATTCTTTTCCGAAGCGATCCTCAGCAGCGGCGAGAAACGCGTCCGAGAGGTCGACATAGTACTCCTTTGGAACACCCTTGCCCGTGCGTTTTGCCGCGTCGCAGAGCACGACCGGCGTTTTGCCCGGATACTTTTTCAAGAAAGCGCAGGCAAGTGAAGTCGTTTGATCGGTCAGCATCGGAAACTGAATGTAGATGCTCTTGCCCGCTTCGCCGAGCGGCAGAAGCTCCTCAATCAGGAGCGAATTTGCGCGGTCATCGCGAATGTTGAGCTTGCCGCGCGCGAGCACCGCCGCGTCGTCCACAAACAGCGAGCCAACCTGCTGGAGCGTCCGCGGAAAGAGCACGGCTTCCACGCTGCCGGTAACGCCCTCTAGCACGGCGTAGCCCATCAGCCCCGTTCCCGCGCGGGTGGGTTTTTGCTTGCACTGGGTCAAGAGCCCCGCAACGGTGACCATGTCGTTGTCCTTGACCGCGCTGGTGCCGTCTGCTTCCGCAAGATCGTCAATCGTATAGGGCAGCTTCTTCATCTGCTCCTGATAGTTGTCCAGCGGGTGGCCGGAAAGATACAGCCCCGTGGATTCGCGCTCCTTGGCGAGCACGATCTGATGCGACAGATCCGCAATGTTCGGCAGCGGAATCTGCTGTGTTTGCAGTTCGCTTCCGCCGTCGAGATCGAACAGCGAAATTTGCCCCGTTCCGCGCGCTTTCCGTGCGGCGGTGGAAGCATCCAGCGCGCGCTCGTAGACGGCGAGCAACTGCGCGCGCCGCGCGCCCGTGGAATCAAAGCAACCCGCGCTGATGAGCGCTTCGAGCATGCGTTTGTTCAGCCCGTCCACACGGTCACAAAAATCGAAGATGCTCGAGAAGCGCCCGCGCTCCGTGCGCTCCTGCACCATCGCCTCCATTACGGCGGAGCCGACGTTTCGCACCGCCGAGAGCCCGAATCGAATCGCGCCCTGTTCCGGCGAGAAGCGCGAGCGGGAGAAGTTTACGTCCGGCGGGAGTACCTTGATGCCGTGGTTTCGCGCGCTGTAGACGTACTTCGCGACGGTTTCCACCGAACCTAAAAAGCTGTTGATCAGCGCGGTTAGAAACTCCACCGGATAATAGTACTTGAGGTAGGCCGTCCGGTAAGCGAGCACCGCGTAGGCCGCCGCGTGGGATTTGTTGAACGCGTAGGACGCGAAGTCCATCATTTCATCGAAGATTTTGTTGGCGACCGCCTCCGGCACGCCGTTTGCAACCGCGCCGACGACGCCTTCCGTCCCGTGGACGAAATACTCGCGCTCCTTGGCCATGACCTCGTGCTTCTTCTTGGACATGGCGCGGCGAACGAGATCGCTCCGCCCGTAGGAATACCCCGCGAGCGTACGGACAATCTCCATGACCTGCTCCTGATAGACCATGCACCCGTAGGTGGTGCAGAGAATCGGTTCAAGCAGGGGATGCGCGTAGGCAACGCTCGAAGGATCGTGCTTGCCCTTGACGTAGCGCGGAATCTGCTCCATGGGGCCGGGGCGATAGAGCGAAATGCCCGCGATGAGATCCTCAAAGCAGTCCGGCTTGAGCTGCTGCAGGAACTGCCGCATGCCGCCGGATTCCAACTGGAACACCCCGTCCGTATCGCCGAGGGCAATCATTTTGTAGACCGCGGGATCGGTGAACGGGAGCCGGTCGAGGTCGGGCGCGGGCTTGCCGCCGTCCGCGATGAAGCCGAGCGTATCGCGAATGACCGTCAGCGTCCTGAGTCCCAGAAAGTCCATCTTGAGCAGACCCAGCTCTTCCAGCGTGGTCATCGGGAACTGCGTCGTGACCACGGAGTCGTTCACCTGCAGCGGCACGACCTCGGTGATTGGTACGCTGGAGATGACGACACCCGCGGCGTGCGTGGAGCTATGCCTTGGCAGGCCTTCGAGACGCAGGCAAAGGTCGATGATCTTTTTCGTCGTTTCGTCGCTCTCGTATTGCTTCTTCAGGTCGGGCGAAATCTGCAAGGCGCGCTCGAGCGTCATGTTGAGCTCAAACGGAACCATCTTGCTGAGCTTGTCCACGTCCGCATACGGCACGCGGAGCACGCGTCCGACGTCGCGGATGACCGCGCGCGCCGCCATGGTGCCAAACGTGATGATCTGGCTGACGTGACCCGCGCCGTATTTCGCGGCGACGTAGTCGATGACCTCTTGCCGGCGCTCGTAGCAGAAGTCCACGTCAAAGTCCGGCATGCTGATGCGCTCCGGATTCAGAAAACGCTCAAACAGCAGGCCGTACTTGATCGGGTCGACGTCCGTAATGTCGAGGCAGTAGGCCGCGAGGCTGCCAGCGCCGCTGCCGCGACCGGGGCCGACCATAATGCCGTTTGTCTTTGCGTAGTGGATGAAGTCCCAAACGATGAGAAAGTAGTCCACAAACCCCATCTGCCGGATCACGCCGAGTTCGTAGTCGAGGCGGGCGTGCGTTTCCTCGTCCGCCTCCGGAAGTTTCTTCGCCATGCCTTCGCGGCAGAGCTGCTCGAGATAGACCGCGTTGTCCATCTCGTTGGGCGCGACAAACGCGGGCATCCGGCGAACGCCGAACTCAATCTGGAGGTTGCACTTTTCGGCGACCTCCATTGTGTTGGCAATTGCTTCCGCGTCGTCCGGCAGGGCGAGCAGCATCTCCGCCTCACTCTTGAGGTAGAACTGGTTTCCCTCCATGCGCATGCGATCCGGCTCGTCGACGAAGCGCTGCGTCTGAATGCAGAGCAGCACGTCCTGCGCCTCCGCATCGTCCGAAGACACATAGTGCAGGTCGTTCGTTGCGACGCACTTTGCGCCGATTTCGGCGGCGATTTTACGCAGTCCCGGCAGCACCTGCAGCTGCTCCGGTATGCCGTGGTTTTGCAGCTCAATGTAAAAGTCTTCGCCAAACATCCGTTGCAGACGTTTGGCATAGGCGAGCGCGCCGTCGTAGTTGTTTTGCAGCAGCGCCTGCGGAATATCTCCCGCGAGGCAGGCGGAGAGGCAGACAAGCCCTTCACAGTGCTGCTCCAGCAGGTCGTAATCGATGCGTGGACGATAATAAAACCCGTTCAGAAACGCCTCACTGGAAAGGTACATGAGGTTCTCGTAACCGGTTTGGTTTTTGCAGAGCAGTATCAGGTGGCCGTAGTCGCGGTCCTGCGAGCCTTCGCGGTCGCGCATGGAACGCGGGGCAACGTAGGTCTCCATGCCGATGAGCGGCTTGATGCCTTCCTTCTGGCAGGCTTTGTAGAAGTCGACAACGCCGTACATCACCCCATGGTCGGTGACGGCGAGCGCGGTCTGTCCCAGCGACTTTGCGCGCTTCACCAAATCGGGAATGCGCGCCGCGCCGTCGAGCAGGCTGTATTGCGTATGCACATGCAGATGCGTGAAATTACCCATGGCGGATCTCCTTTGCGATGCGAACCAGCCGAGCGAGCCTGTGGTTCATGCCGCTCTTGCCGAGTTCGGCGAGGTCGGCGAGTTCTTGCAGCGTCGCGTCCGGATGGTTCAGCCGGAGCATCGCGGCTTCGTAGAGCGGGGAGGGGAGGCGGTTGAGCCCCATGCGCTCCTCTATGATTTCGATGGCCTCGCGCTGCTCCGCCGAGGCGTTGACCGTTTTTTCGATGTTCGCGGTTTCGCAGTTTGTGGTTCGATTCAGGTAGTTGCGAAAGTCGCGTTCCGCGCGGGCGCTCTCAAACTTGAGCGCGGAGCCGCTCGCGCCAATGATCGCGAGAAACGAGGATACGTCGTCCCCTTTGAGGTAAACAACGGGTTTTTCGCGCCGGAGCATGACCCTTGGTTCCGCTTCAAACGCGCGGATCGTTTCGCAGAGCTGCTCGGCAAACGCGCCGGAGCGCGCAACGATCTCCAGATGATACCCGCGGTATGGGTTGGAGCACGAGCCGCTGCCGAGGAACGCGCCGCGCAGAAACGCACGCTTGCCCTCCTCGTCCGACAGCAGCGCTTCGGGTACGGTTTCGCCAATTCGATAGTCGCCCTGTTCCAGATAGAGCAGGCCGACGTCGCCAAGAAGGCGCTCGACCTCGTCGCCGGTCAGGGTAACGACCGTCAGCGGGCGGCGACGCTCCCGTTCGCTCAGCTCAATGGTCGGGTCCAGCTCGTAGAGCGTCGTAGCGAGGGAGACGATGTGCTTGCCGACGGCGAGCGTCTCGCTGGTAAACGCCGCGCCGCGGCTGCGGCCAATCGTCAGCGCGCCGCAGGTATGCACAAGTCCCGCCAACTGCGCTAAACGCTGCTCGCGGGTTTTGAGCCGGATTTTGACGAGGTCTTCCTTTGCGCTGCTCGAAAACGACATGGCTGCTCCCAAATGAATATTCAGGAGGCAACGGTGTTGCCTGCCTGTAATTATTAGAGTTAATACTTATTATAATCGATTTTGCCAACCGCGTCAGCGAAAACCGAAAAAACACTCAACCCATAAAAAAGAAACGCCGTTTTGCGTTTCTATTTACAGAAAAATTCTTTTCGGACTATTTTAAGATTGCTTCTCGAAGCGTTCCTTGATGTCCGCCGCCTCGCAGCTGATGTCCCGGTGATAAACGCGGACGTTCATGCCGCGCGCGACAAAGCGCTTGGCCATCTCCTCTGCCGCGGCAACGGAGCGATGCCGCCCGCCGGTGCAGCCAAAGCAAACGCGCAGAATGTGCTTGTCCTGCGCCAGAAAGAGCGGAATCAACTCGGAGAGCATATGCTCAACACTGTTGAAGAATGTCGGAACGAACGGTTGCGAAAACACAAACTCCTGCACGGGCGCGTCCAGGCCGGAGAGCGCGCGATACTCCGGATAATAGAACGGATTTGGCATAAAGCGCATGTCCAGCACGAAATCAGCGTCCACGGGTACGCCGCGCTTGTAACCAAAGCTGGAGAACACGAGCGAAAACGCCTTGCTCTCATACTCCGGCAACACCTTGGACATCATATCCGCAAAGTCTTTTGTCTTGATGTCGCTTGTGTCGAGCACGTAGTTCGCGCGGTCGCGCAGCGGCTGCAAAAACACGCGCTCGCGCTTGACGCCCGTTGCCGCGTCGCCCGCTTCGCCGAGCGGATGCCGACGGCGCACCTCGTTGTAGCGTCGGCGGAGCACGTCGTCCCGCGCGTCCAGAAACAGCATTTCGTACGGGGCGCCGAGCGTATCAAACGCTTCTGTAATGGTATCGGAACTGCGCGAAAGCAAGCTCTCGCGGCTGTCGACGGTCACGGCGGCGCGCTGAATCGGCGGATTTGCGCTGTTGCAGAGCGCGACAAACTCCTTGAGCATGGAGGAGGGGAGATTGTCCACGCAGAAGAACCCCTGCTCTTCCAGACAACGCAGAGCCAGCGATTTTCCGGCGCCGGACAGGCCGGTTACGATTAAGAGATACATAACGGTTTCCTCGGTTCAACCATTGACTGCGATTTGTGTGCTTGCTGCGGCTTTGTTTGGCGTGCCTGTTACAGCTCGCTCATCAGCTTGACTTCACGCTCGAGCTGAACGCCGGTTTCCTCGAACACACGCTGCTGAATCAGCGCGATGAGCTCCAGCACGTCCCGCTCGGTTGCGTTGCCGATGTTCACAATGAACCCGGCATGCAGGGGGCTGACCTGCGCGCCGCCGATGGAGGCACCCTTGAGCCCACAGTTCTCGATCAACGCGCCTGCAAAGCGCCCCTTGGGACGCTTGAACACGCTGCCCGCGCTGGGCAGGCTGAGCGGCTGCTTCTCCTTGCGCTGGCGCGTGGTGTCGAGCATGCGCTCTTTCGCGCCGCCGTCGTCGTGCTCCAGCTGAAACGTCGCCGAAAGGACAATTACGTTTGGCGCGCTGTACGCGCTGGTGCGGTCGCCAAAGTCAGATTTTTTGGTTTCTATGTCCAACACGCGTCCGTTTTTCAGGATGCGCACGCTTTTGATGATGTGCCGAATCTCCGATCCGTACGCGCCCGCGTTCATCGCGACCGCGCCGCCGACGGTGCCGGGAATGCCGCTGAGGGACTCCAGCCCCATCAGGTGCATGTTGACGCTCTCCCGCGCGAGGACGGAAAGCGACGTGCCCGCGGGGCAGGTGACGGTGGTGTCCACAAACAGCGGTGTGGTCAGCGGCGTGTCGAGACGGATCACCAGGCCGGGATAGCCCGCGTCCGGCGCGAGCACGTTTGTGCCGTTGCCGAGGATGCAATAGGGCACGCCAAACTGACTGCAGGACTGAATGGAACGCCGAATATCCTCCGCGCCGTGCGGCCGCAGCACCATGGCGGCGGGGCCGCCGATGCGGAAGCTCGTCAGCGAAGAAAGCGGTACATTGCATTTGATTTCGAGTCCCTTGAGTGCGGTCAGGACGCGATCTACCCGATTATCCATGCTGTTATCATAACAAATTGTTCATAATTAGACAACCAAAAATGCAGGAATTTTTGCATAAAAGGATCAAACATGAGTATTTGGGCAGTGTTTTTTCCGCATATATTGGCGGAAGACGAAAGAAAATCGGTGCATTTCCGGAACGATTCATTGGCAAATCCCTTTTAAGAATCTATAATTTACGCAACAGCAGTTGCAAAACGGAGGTTCCATGAGCAAGAAGACGCTTTCGATTGTGGTGATTCTCACCTTCTTTTTTCCGTTTGTCCTGTGGAATTTCGTGAACTGCGCGGAGGGGTATATTCCGCCGACGGAATCGTAGCGAACTTTGCCGCGATCTTTTCTACATCGAATCAATTGGTTTAATCTTCATCCGAATCCTCAACGTGATCCCGATACTGATCAAAATAGATATTCATGATCGCGCCGTTGACGTTTACCGTATGATCGTCAATCCAAACGGCGACGACATGTTCCGCCTGGTCAACCGTGTATATCGTACGCTTACCAATGATCCATGAACCGCTGACTGTCACGACGGTATAAGTTGGGTTGAGGAGTATTGTGCTGCTCTGATAGGCGGTTAAGGTGTGTTTCCCATCGCTGGAGACATACTCGCCAAGAGGCGTGATAGTCTCCGGAGTAATCACATCGAGATATACCATAATCGAGACGAGCGCAATGATGCACAACGCCAGAACAGAAGCGAGAACGATTCCGGTGATTTTGAGGATTCGTTTGAAAACTGGCATTTCGGATGATCCTCCAGATACAAATCGAAAAGTTTGTTTACGCCATCAACATTATTATTTAGCGCGAAAGCTGAAAATACGGGATCTATCCCTGTTAAAGCAGCGCTTCCCGATACACCTTCGCGAGCGCTTCCAGCGACATCTTCGCGTTGGCCGCGCTGGGCGAGGGCAGGGTTTCGCAGGGGATTTTTGTGAATGGAAATACGAGGCGTGTATAGAGTTTTGCGGACGTTGAACCCGTGCAGAGTACGCGGCGAACGTTCGTTTTTTGAATCAGAGAGAAAATGTCGTTTGGCACGGGGTTTTGTATGCTCGCGTCGCTGGCGCCCGTAATGTCGCAGCTTTCCAGCACGTCCCAGAGCGCGAGCCGATGCGACAGAATCAATTGGATTCTCTCGTCGCGCGTGACAGGAAGCGGCTTGTCCAGCGCCAGCGCGAGCGCGGGCCAGAAGCGGTTCTGCGGATGCGCGTAATAAAACGCGGCCTCGCGCGACTTTGGCGAGGGCATTGTACCGAGAATCAGGATTTCGCTTTCCGGCGAAAACACCGGCGCAATCGTATGAACCACACGTTCCATACAACAAAGCGTACACGCGCGGGCGAGAAAATTCAACGGTATTTTGTAACGTTCCGCGGTCGTTTTGAGATTGCTCAATGGAACGCAGCCGACGATTGATTCTGTTCTACCGTTCTGCTAAGATGTGTGCATGAGTCAGTTAAAACGATTTTTATCCTACTACAAGCCCCATAAGGGACTACTGATACTCGATCTCTCCTGCGCGTTTTTCATCGCGCTGATCGATATTGCTTACCCGCTGTTTACGCAGTATATTCTGCGCACGCTTCTGCCGCAGATGGCGCTGGACAGCGCGTTGTTCCGCGTGTTTGCGCTGCTGATCCTCGCTGCGCTTGGCGCATACGTGGTACGCGCGCTGCTGCTGTTTATCATCAACTACTGGGGGCACGTGCTGGGCATTCGCATGGAGGCGGACATCCGCCGTGACATCTTTTCACACATTCAGGAGCTTTCGTTCAGCTTTTTTGATAAAGTGCGCACCGGCAAGCTCATGTCTCGCGTGACGACGGATCTGTTTGACATTACGGAACTTGCGCACCATGGCCCGGAGGATGTGCTCATCTCCGGTACGACCGTGCTCGGCGCGTTTGTCGCGATGGCGTTCATCGACTGGCGGCTGGCGATTGGGCTGTTCTGTATCGTTCCGCCTGCGGTTTACTACGTGATTCGACTGCGGGTCAAGATGCGCAGTGCTTCCCTCAAGGTGAAGGAACGCGTCTCCGAAATCAACGCGGACATCGAAAGCTCAATCTCCGGCGCGCGCGTGGCGAAGGCATTTACCAACGAGGAATACGAGCAGGAGAAGTTCGACGCGGGCAACGCAAGGTTCGTACACGCGAAGGATAACTTCTATAAATATATGGCTTACTTCAACAGCGGCATGGAGTTCTTCATTGCGCTGTTCAATCTGGCGGTTCTCGCGCTCGGCGGATACTTCATTTATCGTAGCAGCATGGATCCGATTTTGCTCGTAACGTTTACGCTTTATGTTGCGGCGTTCGTGCAGCCGCTCAAACGGCTCGCAAACTTTGCGGAGCTCTACATCCTTGGCATGGCGGGATTCACGCGTTTTTGCGAGATCATGGACATTGAACCGGAGATCAAGGATCGACCCAACGCCCGCGCGCTCGAAGACGTGAAGGGCGACATCTGCTTTACGGACGTTTCGTTTGCCTACGAAAACGGCAGGAGCGTACTTTCGCACATCGACCTGGACATTCCCGCAGGAAAGACGCTGGCGCTGGTCGGCCCCTCCGGCGGCGGAAAGACGACGCTTTGCCACCTGATTCCGCGGTTCTACGAGATTCGTTCCGGCGGCATTACAATTGATGGGTTGGACATTCGCGACGCGACGATGAAATCCCTGCGCCAGAACGTTGGCATCGTTCAGCAGGACGTGTTTCTCTTTGCCAGCAGCGTACTGGAAAACATTCGTTACGGGCGCATCGACGCGACGGACGAAGAGGTGGTGGAGGCCGCGAAACGCGCGCGGATCCACGACGAGATCATGTCGTTCTCAATGGGTTACGACACGCAGGTTGGTGAGCGCGGGCTTGCGCTCTCCGGCGGGCAGAAACAACGCGTTTCGATTGCGCGGCTGTTCCTCAAGAATCCGCGCATCCTGATTCTAGACGAGGCGACCAGCGCGCTGGACACCGTGACCGAGCACGACATTCAAACCTCGTTTGAAGAGCTTTCCGCCGGACGCACCACGCTGGTGATTGCGCACCGGCTGTCTACGGTGAAGCACGCAGACGAGATCGTCGTGATCGACGAACAGGGGATTCGCGAACGAGGCTCGCATGAGGAATTGCTTGCGCGCAAAGGCCTCTACTCCGAGCTTTACCACGCGACACTGGTCGACTAAACGGAGCGTTCCAAGCAACACGCTCAAGCAGAGCACCAGCTGGAAGGAAATATGGAATGAAGAAACGCACGCTGACCATCGTACTGATCGCTTTGCTCGTACTCGCGGGGCTCTGGCTCGCGCGGCAACCCGCGGCGCAGACTGCGCAAACGCAGCAGGAGCCGGTGGTGACGAGCTGCCTGGTCGCGCTGGACGAAGTGCAGCAGCAGGTCGCGGCCTCCGCCTCTGCGCAAAACGAAACAACACCGGAGCCCACCGCGACGACCGATGAAGCGCAGGCCTTGCCGGACGAGCACGGCAGCTATACCTCCAAAGAAGATGTTTCCGCCTACCTGATTGCCTACGGGCGGCTGCCGGAAAACTTCATTACGAAGGACGACGCGCGCGCGCTCGGCTGGAATGGTGGCGGGCTGGACGACGTTGCCTACGGCAAGTGCATTGGCGGCGACCGGTTTGGCAACTACGAAGGACTGCTGCCCGAGGCGAGCGGAAGAACGTATACGGAGTGCGACATCGACACGCTGCACGAGGATTCGCGCGGCGCGAAACGAATTGTCTTTTCCAACGACGGGCTGATCTACTATACGGGAGATCACTACGAGTCGTTTACGCTGCTCTACGGAACTCCGTAACGAATCCGCAGACGAGAAAGGAGCACGAGCCATGTTTGGAACCACTCTGCGCGTTTTAAATGGAACACGAATGGATACCCGCGAGCATGCGCACGCGCACCTCGCCCGCCGACTGCGGTTACCGTCGTATTACGGCAACAACCTCGATGCGCTGAACGATTGCCTGGGCGAGATTGCCGAGCCGACGCGGATACTGCTGCGAAACGCTTCGCATCTGCGTGAATCGCTTGGCGAGTACGGCGAGCGGCTGATCGCTGTGTTGGTGGAATCAGCCGAACGAAATCCTTCGATTACCTTTGTTCTACGGGATCGCTATTGATTTCTTCGTGATCGATTTTTTCGAATAAGTTACGAAATTCAAAAGAATTCGCCGAAACTATGGTATTTTACTATTGTAATCATTAGAATAATCAACAGAACAATTCGAAATCTCAATATCCAAACAAGAACCGAATGCACCGCGCCGACCAATCGGGGACTCGCAGGAGGAACTGCATGTGAGCTGGCTTCAGACGATCGCCATATACCTGATCCTGCTGCTTTCAGCGGTGATGCTGCTCTGCGGTCTGTTGCTGGTGCTTTTGGCGCTGACCCGGCGGATTACGAACCTGCGCGTGCAGGCCATGCGCAAGAAACTCCTTTGCCTGATCTCCGGCGCGGCGGACGCGAGCCGCATGAAGAACAAGCTCTACGAAATGCTCCAGCCCGGCGGTAACGTGAAACGATTGTCGGATATCCGTGGCATCCGCTCGCGCAGGGGGCTAAGGGTCATCTCCGAAACGGCGGGGGAGGTCGGCGGCGAAGCCTGGGAAAAGCTCGCGGAGGAAACGGGCGGCGACTGGTACGGTGCCTATCTCAAGCGAACCCTCGACCGCGCGAACCCGGAGGCGGTTTTGCTCGTCGTTCGAACCATTGGTGCGCTTCGAATCAGCCGGTTTACAAAAGAGGTTGTGTCCCAGATTTATTACTTCCGTACGTCCGCGCAGATGCAGCACATCGGCATGCTCGCGCTCTGCATGCTTGGCGCGGAGCGGGAAGTCGTTGCGCTCTGCCGCGATGAATCGGTTGCTTCGCTGCTCTCGTTTCGAACGCTGGAGGAGATCTTCGACACCTACAATGGAGACAAACGGAAGCTCTGCAGAAAGCTGATTACAACCGCTTCTGACCTGTATATCCGCCGCACCTGCATCAAGCAGATTGGCGAGTGCGGCTACACGGAACTCGGAACACTGGTGCTGCCGTTTTTGGGCAGCAGCGAGCTCAACGCGCGCATTGACGCGGTGCGCACCCTCGGCCAGCTCCGCGAACACGAAGCAATTGAGCCGATTCGGTCGTTCGCGAAGGATATTCGCTGGGAGATGCGCGCGGTTACGGCGACGGCGCTCGGCGCGCTGAGCGCGCGGGAGAACGTTGAGTTGCTGATTGCGCTGCTCTGCGACCGGGAATGGTGGGTGCGTTACCGCGCGGCGGAAGCACTGCTGAGCTACCCGAATCGTGCGCTGCTGATGCACCACGTGGAGGACACGTTTGACCGCTTCGCGCAGGAGATGATGGCGTTTGCGCTGGACAAGGAAGCGCTGGCGAAGGAGGAGGCAGTATGATTCCGATTCCGCAAGCGGTTGTTTCGGCGTTCGAATGGCTCAGTCGGTTTTTCCTTGCGTTTCTGATCGTCAGCGGGCTACTCGGTCTACTACAACTCGCGATCTCGAATTATCGCATGCGCGCCTATGCACGCTCGCTGCGGTTCATCGACTACCGGCGGTTTCTCGATTCCGAGCACGCGGTGCCGGTTTCGTTGATTCTGCCGATTGGCGCGGACGCTTCTGTGGAGGATGCGCTGGACACACTGGAGCATTTGCTCGCGCTCGACTTTCCGGAATTCGAAGTCATCGCGGTCGTATACGGCAGCTCCGCAGACGTGCTCGAGCGGCTGTCGGATACCTATCGGCTGCTCGCGTTTCGTCAGCCCTACAAACGCTCGCTGACCACCGGCGAAATCAAAACGGTCTACCGCTCGATAAAGAATCTGCGGTTGATCGTTGCGGAAAAGCCAAACGGCGATCGGGCGGACGCGCTGAACGCGGGACTGAACCTTTCTTCCTATCCAATCGTGCTTTCGACGAAGCCGCGCGTGTTGTTTGAGCCGGACGCGCTGATTAAAATCGACTATTCGTTTGTAAGCGACCCGCTCTGCGTAGCGGTTGGCGGTGTTGCGCGCGGCGCATGCGAAGAACCGTCCAACTGGCTGGAGCGGCATCCGCTGGATATGCTCCAGCGCATGGAACGGCTGCGTGCGTTCTATACAAATCGATTTGGCGCGGAGCGGGCGGGCGCGCTGCTCAGCGTTTGCGACTCGTTCATTGCGTTTAAAAAGAGCGCGCTGCTGGATGCGGGCGGCTTTCGCTCACAGGCGGCAGGGGAGGAAGGCGACGCGCTGCTGAACACGCTCGCGATTCTGCGCGACAGCAAGCGAAGGTTTACGACGCGCCTGCTGCCGGACCCGATCTGCACGGTGCTGCCGCAGGAACAACTGCGCGGCATTTTGGCGGAACGGCGGCGCTGGAACACCGCGCTCTGCGGACTGTTGACGAGTTTTGGCAAACTGGCGTTCCGCTGGCCGAGCAAGCAGGCGGGGCCGATTGGCCTGCCATACTTCTGGCTGCTGGATCGTGTTTCGCCGCTGCTGGAAACCGCCGGATTTCTGCTGATTCCCATTGCCTGGCTGCTGGGAGCGGTTGACGGCTGGTTTGTGCTGATCTACATTGTGCTTTCCGTGTTGCTCGGCGCGGCGCTTTCGCTTGGCTCCGTCCTGTTGGAGGAAAGCACGTTTCAGAGCGAACCGCAGGCGGGCATGCTGCTCTGGCTGTTTCTGTATTCGTTTGCGGACGGCTTCTGGTATCGACCGATCACACGCGCCTGTCGCATTGGCTGGCCAAGGAAGGCGAAGCGCAGCGCAGAACCGCCTGTGCAATAAACAAGGCTTTCTATCGCAATATTCCGCCGGAGCTTAGCAACCGGCGGTTTTTTTATTGGTCGTTATCGGATGAAAGCAAATAAAACGAACGGTTTATTGAAAAAAGTAAAAAATTCGATTGAAAGATCAAGATGAAGTATCGTATACTGTATTTGGTGAGAATTGGCATAAAGAAATCGATGGATCGATTCTATGCTACTGAATAATATGGCGTCAGGCGAGGTTGATAACAAATGATTCGATTACAGAAATACCTCGCAGACGCGGGCGTCGCATCCCGCCGGGCCAGCGAAGACCTGATTACCGCCGGGCGTGTGAGCGTAAACGGCGAAACGGCGCAGCTCGGCATGTCCGTGGAACCGGGTCAGGACGTCGTCCTGCTGGACGGAAAGCCCGTTGCGCAGAAGGAAGCGCTCTACACGCTTGTTCTCTACAAACCCAAGGGTGTGGTCAGCACCAGCGAGGACCCGCAGGGGCGGAACACCGTTCAGGAATACGTGAAGGACATTCCGGCTCGACTCTATAATGTCGGGCGGTTGGACATCAACACGGAAGGCCTGCTGCTGATGACAAACGACGGCGAGATTGCCTACCGCATGACGCACCCGAAGTATTCCGTCGAAAAGACCTACTATGCCATTTGCGACGGAAGGCTCACCGCATCCGAGATTGCTTCCCTGGTCAACGGCGTTCAACTTGAGGACGGCATGACCGCCCCGGCGCGTGTGGAACGGGTACGGATGACCAAGAACGGCGACACGACGTTTTTGATTACGATTCACGAAGGCCGCAACCGTCAGATCCGGCGCATGCTAGAGGCGGTGGGCCACCGGACGCTTCGACTCAAGCGCGAACGCTTTGGGCCGATTGTGCTGGGCGATATGAAGCCCGGCGAAACCAGAGTGCTCAAACAAGCCGAACTGAACTCCCTGCGCGAGGCGCTGGGACTGGAGCCAATGACGAAGTCCTGACGTTCGAAGACCCCGAAAGAAATGCGATTCGTCGAACGAAAAATAATTCTCGAATCGAAGCAGGAATAAAAGGGGACGCGTCGTATACAGAAAATATGGGAAAGATTAAGGCATCTTTCCCCAAAGCCGTGAAACACCTTTCTTGGAACGGATGTATGTCCGAAAAGAACATAAATTTGTGAAACAAACAATCAGTTAAATATATCGAAATGCATCAGTAAACGGAGGAACACACAATGAGTAATACAGTTTGGATCGCTGCCGGAGTATTTGCCGTTCTCATCGTTTTGATCATCATTCTCAATGCGGTTCGCAAAAAACAGGAGAGTATGGTTGAGGACGAGCCGGAAGAACTCGAAGCAGCCGCACCGGTGAGCGCAAACGTCAACCGCGGGGAATTGGCCGCTGTCGTTGCTACCAGCATCGCGGAGGTTATGGGCAAGGACGTCACCGGGCTTCGAATTGCATCCATAAAGCGCGTCGACTGAGGGATCGTTTTAGAATCTGTTGATTCGACGACGCAAAGACAGATGGGCTCAGGAATCGATCATCCTGAATCGTCAAGGAAAATACGTTAACAAATACGTTTTTGAAAGAAATAACTGGATAACAACGGAAAATACGTTAACAAATACGTTTTCAATAGAACAAAAATCGGAGGTTATTATGCGTAATTTCTTAGTGAACGTCAATGGTACCCAGTATGAAGTAGCCGTCGAAGAGATCGACGGAAAAGCAGCTCCCGCCGCAAAGCCGGCCCCCGCAGCCGCACCCGCGCCCGTCAAGGCCGCGCCCGTTGCCGCAGCGCCCGCCGGTGGCGCGAAGGTCACCGCTCCGATGCCCGGAACGATTCTTGGCGTCAACGTGAAGGATGGCGACGTGGTCAAGGCCGGTCAGCCGATGTTCGTGCTGGAAGCGATGAAGATGGAGAGCGATATCTGCGCGCCGGTCGCCGGCACCGTTCGCGGCGTGTCCGTTTCGAAGGGCCAGTCCGTAGATCCGGGCGCATACCTCTGCTCGATCGAATAACCCGGTCGAAAGCAAAGCCAAAGCTTGCGCGGCAGATCGACGCGGGATACTCCCGCGCGTTTGCCAGCTTTTCCGGGAAGAGAATTCGAACATAACGTTCGAAGACATCCTCCATGACGATATCGTGGCACTGCGCAGGCTTTCTTCGCTTCGCACTGCCGAAAGGAGAATGATCACATGAATAAACTGAACATAACCGATACCATTCTTCGTGACGCACACCAGTCGCAGGCCGCGACCCGTATGCGCATTGAGGATATGCTTCCGGCTTGCGAGGTACTGGACTCGATTGGGTACTGGTCTTTGGAAGTCTGGGGCGGCGCAACGTTTGACGCCTGCCTCCGGTTCCTCAACGAGGATCCGTGGGAGCGGCTGCGCAAGCTGCGCAAGGCCCTGCCGAACACGAAGCTGCAGATGCTCTTCCGTGGCCAGAACATTCTTGGCTACAAGCATTATGCGGACGACGTGGTTGAGCAGTTCTGCAAGAAGTCCATCGAAAACGGCATTGACGTGGTTCGTATCTTCGACGCGCTGAACGACATTCGCAACCTCGAGAGCGCCATTCACTTCACCAAGAAGTACGGCGGAATCTGCGAACCGGCGATCAGCTACACCGTTTCTCCGGTGCACAATGAGGATTACTTCGTCAATCTCGCCAAAGAGCTCGTTCAGATGGGTGCGGACACGATCTGCATCAAGGACATGGCGAACCTCTTGCTGCCCTACGATGCGTATTCGCTCGTGTCGCGGCTCAAGAAGGAAATCAGCGTTCCGATTCATCTGCACACGCACAACACCACCGGCACCGGCGACATGGTCTATCTCATGGCCGCACAGGCCGGCGTGGACATCGTGGACACTGCGCTTTCGCCCTTTGGCAACGGCACGGCGCAGCCCGCGACCGAACCGCTTGTGGCTACCCTCGCGGGAACCGAGCGCGACACCGGTCTCGATCTGCTCAAGCTCTCCGAAGCGGCAAAGTTCTTCCGCCCCGTTGCGGATCGCATGCTCGCGGACGGAACGATCTCCGTCAAAGCGCTGGGCGTCGATACCAACACGCTGCTGTATCAGGTTCCGGGCGGCATGCTCAGCAACCTGATCTCCCAGCTGAAGGAAGCCGGAAAGTCCGACAAGTACTACGACGTGCTCGCGGAGGTTCCGCGCGTTCGCGAAGACTTCGGTTATCCGCCGCTCGTAACGCCGACCAGCCAGATCGTCGGCACACAGGCCGTGATGAACATCATCAGCGGCGAGCGCTATAAAGTCTTCACCAAGGAGAGCAAGGCGCTGCTCCGCGGCGAATACGGCAAGCTGCCCGCCCCGGTCAACGAAGCGGTTCGCAAGATGGCGATTGGCGACGCGGAGGTCATCACCGTCCGCCCGGCCGATCTGCTCAAGCCGGAACTCGAATCGTATCGCGAAGAGATCAAGGATCACATTCGTCAGGAAGAAGACGTGCTCAGCTACGCGCTGTTCCCGCAGGTTGCGCTCAAGTTCTTTGAAGCGCGCGAAGCGGCAGAGCGCAAAGCGGCCGAGCCGGAAGATACCGGCGTTCGTACTCTGTATGTGGAGGACATTGGTGCGTAAATGAGACATCTGCCGAACATTCTATCGGGAATACGGCTGGTCCTCGTAGGCGTTTTCATGTCGCTATTTCTGGCAGGCAGGTATCTGCCTGCCCTTTCCATTTTTGTTTTCGCCTTCTTGACGGACGTGCTGGACGGATACCTTGCCCGCAAGAACGGCTGGGTAACGAACCTCGGAAAGCTGCTCGATCCGCTTGCGGACAAGCTCATGACGCTTGCCGCACTGATCTGCATCTATGTTGGCAAGCATAAGCCGATCTACCTGATCCTGTTTCTGCTGATGGCGTTCAAGGAGCTACTGATGATGATTGGCGGTCTGCTGCTGGCCAAGCGGAAGGTGGTCGTCATGGCCTACTGGCCGGGTAAGATTGCAACGGGGCTGTTCGCGGTTGGCGTATTGCTCGCGCTGCTTTCCTTCCTTTCGGTGCACGTGGCTGTCTGGGATTTGGTGGTGCTCACGGCGGCAACGGCGATGAGTTATTTTGCGCTGGTGTACTACGCGAGCATGCAGCTGCCGAATTACTTTGCACGTTCGCCAAAGAAAACGGAAGCGGCGGTGAACCGCGTGGAAGGTGGCAGGTAACGCCGTATATTCTGCAAAACTACTTGCAAACAGCAGGCAAGGCTGTTATAATCCAAATGTTGGATGTTTGAACTTGAAGCGGAGAGTGGGCAAAACCCACTCTTTCGTTTTGAAGGGTGCTTTTTTTACGGAATCAACGAGCCAAAGCGGCGGTTGATCCGGCGGCAAGCGCCCGTTACCAATCCGGAGGTTATTGCTTGAACACAGCGCAAAAAGCGGAGCAACTGCTCAAACCGACTGTCGAAGGGCTCGGGTTTGAGCTTTGCGACGTCGAATTTATAAAGGAATACGGCGATTGGGTGCTGACGCTCTATATCGATAAGCCCGGCGGCGTGACCATTGACGACTGCGAACTGGTCAGCCGGACGGTCGATCCGATTCTGGACGAGGCGGACCCGATTGAGCAACAGTATTACCTTTCCGTTTCGTCGCTTGGGCTGGATCGCCCGCTCAAGAAGGACGCGGATTACCAGCGCAATCTTGGCAAGCGAATCGAAGTAAAACTCTTTGCACCGTTCGAGGGAAAGAAGGAATTCAAGGGTGAGCTTGTTCGGTTTGACGAAACGAGCCTCGTGATTCGAGACGGAGAAACCGAACGGACGCTGGAGCGAAAGGCGGTTGCGCTCGCGCGGCCGGAACTTACTTTTTAACCGCAGGAACGAGAAAACCCCAACATTGGTAGAAATGATGCAATCATACGGAATATTTTGAAGGAGTACGGTAGGATGAACACAGAGTTTGTCGAAGCATTGAATGCGTTGGAAAAGGAGCGCGGCATCAGCAAGGAGATTTTGATTCTTGCAATCGAAGCGGCGCTGACCTCCGCATACAAGCGCAATTACGGCACAACGGCGAACGTACGCGCCGAAGTAGACCCAAAGACGGGCGAGTTTCGCATTTATGCCTCCAAGACGGTGGTCGAGGTCGTTGAAAATCCGCTCAACGAGATTTCGATTGCGGACGCAAAGCGCGTTAACGTGCTTTACGAAGCGGGCGACGTGCTGGAAGAAGAGGTTAAGGCGAAGGAGTTTTCGCGCATTGCGGCGCAGACAGCCAAGCAGGTTGTCGTGCAGCGCATTCGCGAGGCCGAGCGCGGAGTTATTTACGAGGAGTACGTTGAGAAGGAAAACGAAGTGCTCACCGCGATTGTTCAGCGCGTGGAAAAGGGCAACGTCTATGTCGAACTCGGCAAAACGGACGGCATCCTCACGCCAAACGAAATGATTCCCGGCGAAACCTACGAGAACAACGACCGCCTGAAGGTCTACGTGCTCGAAGTCCGCAAGGACAACAAAGGGCCGCAGGTGCTCGTCAGCCGGACGCATCCGGGCCTTGTGAAGCGTCTCTTTGAGCTGGAAGTACCGGAGATTCAGACCGGCGTCGTGCAGATTAAGTCGATTGCGCGCGAAGCGGGCTTCCGCACCAAGGTAGCCGTGCACTCCTCGGATATGCAGGTGGACGCGGTTGGCGCCTGCGTCGGCCAGCGCGGCGCGCGCGTGGAACGCATTGTCAACGAACTCCACAACGAGAAGATCGATATCATCGAGTGGGACAGTGATTCGGCGGTGTACATCGCCAAGGCGCTCAGCCCCGCGAAGGTGCTGATGGTGTACATCAACGATTCCGAAAAGGCCGCGAAGGTCATCGTGCCCGACACGCAGCTTTCGCTCGCCATCGGCAAGGAAGGCCAGAACGCGCGCCTTGCCGCCAAGCTGACCGGCTGGAAGATCGACATCAAGAGCCAGTCCCAGGCGGAAGAAGCGATGGGCGCATACTACGAAGAGACCGAAACGAGCGAAAGCGAGGCGTAACGCTTGGCCAAGAAGATTCCGATGCGTATGTGCGTTTCCTGCCGGGAAATGCAGCCAAAGAAGGAATTGGTGCGCGTTGTCCGCACGCCGGAGGATACCGTTTTGCTGGACACCACGGGTCGCGCGAATGGCCGGGGGGCGTATCTTTGCAAAAAGAGCGCCTGCCTCGAAAAGGCGATCAAGTCCCGCGCGCTGGAACGCGCGTTGGAGATTTCGATTCCGCCGGAGACCTACGACTTGCTGCGGGAGCAGTTTCGAAGCTATGAGCAGCCGACTGACTAACGCCATTGGCCTCGCCATGAAAGCGGGGCGGCTGAAATCCGGCGACTTTACGGTAGAGAAACTGGTGCGCGCGGAGCAGACGAAACTCGTGCTGCTCGACGCGGGCGCTTCCGAAAACACGCGCGAGAAATACCGCGCAATGTGCCTCAACCACGGCGTGGAGATCCTTCCCGTCGCGGAACTGGGCAGATGGATTGGCAAACCCGGTCGCATGATTGCGGCCGTAACGGATGAGAACTTTCGAAACATGATCAAACGAGCGTTCGCGGAGGAAATCGACGCGGACTGCGAAAAACGCGGGGGTAAAGACATACATGGCAAAGAATAATTTTCTGGAATCGGCAAACGGAATTCAGAAGGGCGCAAAGGAACTTCTGGAGAGGCTTGCGCTGACGCAGAGCGCGGTAGGCGAACTGCTTGTTTCGGTGCGGCATTCCGAAAGCGAACTTCTGGAAAAGGAAGAGCAGGCGCGGAAATCCCGCGAGGAGCGCGAGCGCATGGAACGGCTGCGTGAAATGCTGGATTCCGATCAGGATCTGGCGGCGCATGCCGGCGGACGGGACGAGGAAGAGCCGGAAAAGGCGAAGCCCGCGCCCGTCGTGGAAGAGCGCGAGCCGAAGCCCGCTCCCGAAGCGCCGGTCAAGGCGGAACCAGCCCCCGTGGAACCGACGGAAGAAGCGAAGCCGAAACCGGCTCCGGAAGCGCCGCGCAAGGACCCGAACAGCGGGTATGAGGCGCACCAGATCAGCCAGACGGATGATCGCCGCCGCGCGCCGCAACCGCAGCAGGGCGGTTATCAGCCGCGCCCGCAGCAGCCGCAGCAGGGCGGCTATCAGCAGCGCCCGCAGCAGGGCGGCTACCAGCAGGGCGGCTATCAGCAGCGCCCGCCGCAACAGGGCGGCTACCAGCAGGGTGGCTATCAGCAGCGCCCGCCGCAGCAGGGTGGCTATCAGCAACGTCCGCCGCAGCAGGGCGGCTATCAGCAGCGCCCGCCGATGGCAGGGCAGCCGC
>CAZDXW010000002.1:35152-39239 GCA_964509485.1 uncultured Christensenella sp. | reverse complement strand
CGTCCGCCGCAGCAGGGCGGCTATCAGCAGCGCCCGCCGATGGCAGGGCAGCCGCCGCGCGGACCGCGTCCCGCGGCAGGAGCAGCAGCGCCGGCTGCCGCGGCAGGAGCCGCCAGCAAAGAGCGCGTAAGCAATTACGATCCGAACAAGAGCGCTTATCAACGCGCCAAAGAAGCGGAAAACAAGAAGGCGAAGAATAAAAAATCGATCGCACGTGAAACCGCGCCCAGCGCCAAGGCCTGGGATGAGGACGCGCCGACCGGGAGCCGCAGACCAAAGCGCGGCATGAAGCAACCCATACGGCGGCCGGAACCCGTCGTGATCGAAAAGGCGGTGATCACTACGGAGACCATTACAGTAAAAGATCTGTCCGAGAAAATCGGCAAGCCGGCGTCGGAAATTATCAAGAAGCTCTTCCTGCTCGGCATGCCGACGACGATCAACCAGGAAATCGACTTCGATACCTGCGAACTCGTTGCATCGGACTTTGGCATTGAGCTGGAACTCAGAATTGCGAAGACGTTTGAAGAAGTGCTTTCGGACAGCGCGTCCAGCGACACCGACGCGCCGGAGCAGCTCAAGACCCGACCGCCGGTCGTGACCATCATGGGTCACGTCGACCACGGCAAGACCTCGCTGCTCGACGCGATTCGCAACAGCAGCGTAACGGAAGGCGAAGCGGGCGGCATTACGCAGCACATTGGCGCGTACACCGTACTGTGTAACGGCAGACAGATTACGTTCATCGACACGCCGGGCCACGAGGCGTTTACCTCCATGCGTGCGCGCGGTGCGCAGGTGACGGACATCGTCATTCTCGTTGTCGCGGCGGACGACGGCATTATGCCGCAGACCATCGAAGCAATCAACCATGCGAAGGCCGCGGGCGTTCCGATCATCGTTGCCATCAACAAGATGGACCGTCCGGAAGCGAACCCGGATCGCGTGAAGCAGCAGTTGACCGAGTACGAACTGGTTTCGGAAGAATGGGGCGGACAGACGATTATCGTTCCCGTTTCCGCAAAGAAGCAGACCGGAATCGATACGCTGCTTGAGATGATCCTGCTGCAGGCGGACGTGCTGGAACTCAAGGCAAATCCGGAGCGTCTCGCCAAGGGCACCATCATCGAAGCCAAGCTCGACAAGGGACGCGGCCCGCTCGCGACCGTTCTCGTGCAGAACGGTACGCTGCGCCGCGGAGACACCATTGTCGCGGGCACGGCCTACGGCAAGGTGCGCGCCATGACGGACGACCGCGGCAACGCGGTCAACGAAGCGGGTCCTTCCACGCCGGTCGAGGTGCTGGGCTTCAGCGAAGTGCCGGACGCGGGCGACATTCTCAACGTGGCCGAGGCGGACAAGCTCTCGCGTCAGGTTGCCGAAGAGCGCAAGGACAAGATCAAGGCCGCGCAGCTCAAGAGCAAAAGCAAGGTCTCGCTGGACGATCTGTTCACGCAGATGGCGGCGGACGAGCTCAAGGAGCTCAACGTCATCCTTAAGGCGGACGTGCAGGGTTCCGTGGAAGCCGTCAAGCAGGCGCTCGAAAAGCTCAGCAACGACGAAGTCCGCGTGCGCTGCATCCACGGCGGCGTCGGCGCGATTACGGGCACGGACATCATGTTTGCCTCCGCGTCCAACGCGATTGTCATCGGTTTCAACGTGCGGCCCGACGCGGGCGCGCGCGCTTTGGCGGAGAAGGAGAACGTGGACGTTCGTCTCTACCGCGTCATCTACAACGCCATCGACGACGTGAAGGCCGCCATGCAGGGCATGTTTAAGCCGGTCTTTAAGGAAGTCGAACTTGGTCGCGCAACCGTTCGCGAAACCTTTAAGGTCACGGGCGTTGGCACCATTGCGGGCGCCTATGTCAACGACGGCAAGATTACGAGAAGCGCGCAGATTCGCGTGGTACGCGACAGCGTGGTCATCCACGAGGGCAAGATTTCCTCGCTCAAGCGCTTTAAGGACGACGCAAAAGAAGTGCTCACGAGCTTTGAGTGCGGCATCGGCATTGAAAACTTCAACGACCTGCTCGAGGGCGACGTGATTGAAGCGTTCGTCATGGAAGAGGTCAAACGCACCTAATCGACATTCTGGATTTCGGCCGCCTGGCGCGCGCCGGGCGGAGGAGGACATATGGCTACGTTTCGTTCGGATCGAAGGAACGAAGAGGTAAGAAAAACGATCAGCGAAATCGTTCGCGAGATGAAGGACCCCCGAATCTCGCCGATGACGACGCTGACGGAAGTTGACGTAACAAACGACCTGAAATACGCGAAGGTGAAGGTTTCCGTATACGACGAGGACGAGGCAAAGCGCAAGTCCAGCGTCGACGCGCTGAACCACGCGGCGGGCTTTATTTCGCATGAAATGGGCGAGCGGATGCGCATTCGCGCCGTGCCCAGCCTGAAGTTCACGCTGGACAACTCGATTGCGTATAGTGTGCGGATTTCGGAGATTCTCAACGAACTGCATAAGGACGAAGGGAAGGAGTGACGCGGCATGCTGCAAGACGCCGTCCGCTTTCTGCGGGCGAATGATGATATTCTGCTGATTGCGCATGTTTCCCCGGATGGCGACACGCTTGGCAGCTGCTTCGCGCTCTACGGCGCGCTGCTGGAGCTCGGCAAACACGCCCAGGTGGTCTGCGAAGACCCCGTTCCGGCGATCTACCGCTTTCTTCCGTTTTCCGATCAGCTGATTACGCCCGAGCAGGCCAAGCCTGCCGAGGCGGTTGTTTGCGTGGACTGCGCGGATCTCGCGCGCACCGGCCGCTGCGAAGCGCTGTTTCACACGGCAAAGATTACGCTCAACATCGACCACCATGGCACGAACGACCGCTACGCGGAGGAAAACTTCGTGCAGAAGGCGGGCGCGACCGGCGAGCTGATCTTTAACGTAATCTCCTGCCTCAAGATCACGCTCAACAAGAACATCGCGAGCTGTCTTTACGCGGCGATCACGACCGACACGGGCAACTTTTCGTACTCCAACACCACGCCGGACACGCTGCGCATTGCGGCGGAGCTGCTCGACACGGGCATTGATCTGCCGTTTCTAAACCGTAGCTTGTTTCGAACCGTTCCGTTCCACAAGCTCAAGCTCCATTCTCTCGCGGTCAGCAAGACGCAGTTGTTTGAGTATGGCAGAGTCGGTATTTCGTTTATCACGCAGGAGGAAATGCGTTCCTGCGGCGCGAGCGGCGAGGATTCGGAAGGAATCATCGACTCGATTCGCGACATCGACACCGTTGAGATTGCGGCGCTGCTACGCGAGAGCGACGACGGGCTGATTCGCGTGAGCCTGCGCGGCAAGTCCAGCGCGGACGTGAGCAAGATTGCGACCCGCTTTGGCGGCGGCGGACACCGCCTCGCCGCGGGCTGCACAATGCAGCCGCCGATTGATCAGGCGTACAATCAGATTCTGGAGTGTGCAAAGCAGCTCCTGCTCGGAGCGCTCTGCTGATATGGACGGGGTCGTCAATTTTCTAAAGCCCCCCGGCATGACCTCCAGCGACGCGGTTCTGGATTTAAGAAGGCTCTATGGCGAACGGCGCGCCGGACATCTCGGCACGCTCGATCCCGCGGCCGCTGGCGTTTTGCCCGTTTGTTTCGGGCGGGCGACGCGGCTGTTTGATCTTTTGGTCGATAAGGACAAGGAATATTGCTTCGAGGTCGCGTTTGGCACTAAGACCGACACGCAGGACGCCTGCGGCACCGCGACCGCGCGAAACGAGCGAATAGTCGAGCGGGGCGAACTGGAATCGATTCTGCCGTCGATGCTTGGCGGGCAGATGCAGCAAGCCTCGATCTATTCCGCGCTCAAGGTGGACGGAAAGAAGATGTACGAACTCGCGCGCGCGGGAAAAACGGTGGAACCAAAATCGCGCGAAATCGAGATTACTGCGCTCGAACTGCTGGCCGAGACGGAACAGAATCACTTTTTACTGCGGGCGGTCTGCTCGCGGGGAACCTATGTCCGTTCGCTTGCCGAAAGCATAGCCGAGCGGCTTGGCACGGTTGCCTATGTTCCGTTTTTGCTACGCGCCAGAAGCGGGCCGTTTCGAGTGGAAGACGCGAAGACGCTG
>CAZDXW010000002.1:31015-35052 GCA_964509485.1 uncultured Christensenella sp. | reverse complement strand
GAACGCATTCCCGCCGTCGTTGCGCTTGGCATGTTCGACGGCGTACATCTCGGACATCGCGCATTGATCGGGCAAACCGTCGCCGAAGCGAACCGCCTCGGCGCAAAGCCGGTCGTCTTTACGTTTTCGAACCATCCAATGGAGGTGCTCGGTGGCGGCGTTCGCCTGCTCTCCAGCATACCGGAGCGCGACGATCTCTTGCGCGCGCTGGGTGCGGAGGAGGTAGCGAGCGTTGCGTTTACGCGCGAACTGGCTGCGCTCAGCGCGGAGCAGTTTGTCGAGCTGCTGCTGGAGCGTTGGGACGTTCGCGCGCTCGTGGTCGGGTACAACTACACCTGCGGGGTTCGCGGCGCCGGTACGCCGGAAACACTCGCCGAAATTGGCAAGACGCGCGGGTTCTCCGTACTCGTCGTGCCGCCGGTGTTGCTGGAAGGCGCAAGCGTTTCGAGCACGCGCGTGCGCGAGGCGCTGGAACAGGGCGACGTCGAGCTGGCGCAGCGGATGCTCAAGCGTCGCTACACGCTCGCGGGAACGGTGATTGAGAACCGTCGCATCGGGCGCAGAATCGGCTTTCCAACGGCGAACATCGCGCCGGAAACGAACCGTGTGATCCCGAAGGACGGCGTCTACGCGACGGTTGCCTGCGTCAACGGCGCGAGCTATTGCGCGGTGACGAACATTGGCACAAACCCGACCGTGCACGGCGACCACCTCACGATCGAAACGCATATGATAGACTTTGATCAGGATATCTACGGCGAGCGGCTGACCGTTGCATTCCGGAAATATCTGCGCGGGGAACTGATGTTTTCGAGTTTGGACGAGCTGAAGGAACAGATTCGGTTGGACATTGCCCGGGCGGCAGAGCGCTGAAGAAATTCGGCTCGCGCGTACCACCCAAAGCAGGCTTAGCTTCATATAATAAGAAAAAATCCGGTCGAGTGTTTACATTGCACTCGAGATATGCTATAGTACATATGTATTTATGACCGTTTACCGGGGGAAGCGACGCTCCGACGCTCTGTCTCAGTTTACGGTGAAAAGAAAAAGGAGAAAAAGATCATGTCGAAAACAGAAACCATCGAAAAGTACGCGCTCCACGAGGGCGACACTGGTTCCCCAGAAGTGCAGATTGCGCTTCTGACTGAGCGGATCAACCACCTCAACGAGCACCTGAAACTGCACTCCAAGGACCATCACTCGCGCCGCGGGCTTCTGAAGATGGTTGGTCAGCGCAGAGGGCTTTTGAACTACCTCAAGGAAAAGGACATCGAACGCTACAGAGCGATCGCTGCAAGCCTGAACATTCGTATTAAGTAAAGGAAGAGGCGGGGCTGTTCCCGCCTTTCTTTTTATACGCCGAATGTTCGCGCCTGCGCTTGCTCGCGCGGTTTGCGGGGTAGTGCCCCGTGAACATTAATATGGTATTAATAAAAGAAGATAAAGAAGAAGAAGGAGCAATTAAAACAATGGAACGAATCTTCCAAATGCAGCTTGGCGGGCGGACGTTGATCGTCGAGACCGGCAAGTACGCCGAACAGGCGGGTGGAAGCTGTCTCGTGCGCATGGGCGACACGGCGGTGCTGGTTTGCGCAACAATTGCGAAGACCGCGCGTGACGGCGTGGACTTTCTGCCGCTTTCGGTGGAATTTCAGGAAAAACTTTACGCGGTGGGTAAAATCCCCGGCGGATTCATCAAGCGCGAAGGCCGTCCGACGGACCGCGCCATTCTGACCTCGCGGCTGATTGACCGCCCGCTGCGTCCACTGTTTCCGAAAGGTTTCTACAACGACGTTCAGGTGGTTGCCACCGTGCTGTCCGTTGAACAGGACGTTCAGCCGGACATCCTTGGCATGATCGGTTCCTCCGTCGCGCTCGCCATCAGCGAAGCGCCGTTCACCGGCCCCACGGGTTCCGTCTCGGTCGGCATGATCGACGGCGAATACGTGATCAATCCCGACGTGGCACAGCGCGAGAAGAGCCGCCTGAGCCTGACCGTCGCCGGCACAAAGGACGCGGTCATGATGGTCGAAGCGGGCGCGAACGAGATTTCGGAAGACGAAATGCTCGGCGCAATCCTCTTTGCGCACGAAGAGATCAAGAAGATCGTCAGCTTCATTGCCGACATCGAAGCGCAGATTGGCAAGCAGAAGATCGAACCCGTGATCTATCATCCGGACGAAGCAATCGAGGCGAAGGTTCGCGCGTTTGCGTTCGACAAGGTGGTTTGGTCGCTGGATACCTTCGACCGCTCCGAGCGCGAAGTGCGCGGCGAGCAGGTGAAGGCCGAGACGATTGAAGCGTTCAAGGAAGAATTCCCGGATTCCGGCAAGGACATTGCCGCGATTCTGTACAGCATTACGAAGGAAGTCGTCCGCGACAAGATCATCAATAAGAAGATCCGTCCGGACGGACGCGCACAGGACGAAATTCGCCCCATCTGGAGCGAGGTCGGCATTCTGGCGCGCACGCATGGCAGCGGCGTCTTTACCCGCGGACAGACGCAGGTTATGACCATTGCCACCCTTGGCACCATCTCGGAATCGCAGACGCTCGACGGGCTGACCCTCGAAGAGAACAAGCGCTATATGCACCAGTACAACATGCCGCCGTTCAGCACCGGCGAAGCGAAGCCCATGCGTGGCGTTGGCCGCCGCGAAGTCGGGCACGGCGCGCTTGCCGAGCGCGCGCTCGAACCGGTACTGCCGAGCGAAGCGGAGTTTCCGTATTGCATGCGCCTCGTGAGCGAGGTCATCAGCTCGAACGGTTCCACCTCGCAGGCTTCCATCTGCGCGAGCACGCTGGCGCTGCTGGACGCGGGCGTTCCGATTAAGAAGTCCGTCGCGGGCGTCGCCATGGGTCTCATCAAGGACGACTCCACCGGCAACATCGCGATTCTGACCGACATCCAGGGCCTCGAGGACTTCCTCGGCGACATGGACTTTAAAGTCGCGGGCACGCGGGACGGCATCACTGCCATCCAGATGGATATCAAGATCAAGGGCATCAGCAAGGAAATTCTGACCCGCGCTCTGGAGCAGGCCCGCAAGGGACGTATGTTCATTCTCGACAAGATGGACGAAACCCTCCGCGAACCGCGCGCCGAGCTCTCGCCCTACGCGCCGCGGATCATCACCTTCAAGATCAATCCGGACAAGATCCGCGAAGTCATTGGCAGCGGCGGCAAGACGATCAACAAGATCATTGCCGATACCGGCGTGAAGATCGACATCGAGGACGACGGCACGGTTTACATCGCCTCGCCCGACTCGGCGGCGGCGGCGGAAGCCAAGCGCATCATCGACGGCATCGTCAAGGAAATTGAAGTGGGCGACGTGTATCTCGGTTCCGTCGTCGGCATCAAGGACTTTGGTGCGTTCATCAACCTCAAGCCCGGCACGGACGGCTTGCTGCACATCTCCCGCATCGCGAACAAGCGCGTGGAGAAGGTGGAGGACGTGCTGTCCATGGGCGAACAGGTTCTCGTTCGCGTCATCGACATCGACCCGAAGACCGGCAAGATCAGCCTGACCCGCAAGGACATGCTCCCGGCGGAAAAGGAATAACCACATTACGCAGCGTCGGGGGGCGCGGCGGCAACGCCGCGCCCTCTTTCTCGGTATAGGGCGAGTTAAACTTCACAGGAATCTGGAAGGCAACATTTCTATACCGCAAGCACTCAATTTATGGTAAAATACAAAATTGCCAGCATCCGGTGATGCACAAACGCGGAGAAACGAAGGGAAAGCGCAATACATGATCCATCAAACCACGCTGCCAAGCGGCATTCGGCTGATCTACGAGAAAATTGAACATGTGCGTTCCGTCTCCCTCGGCGTATGGGTCGACACCGGCTCCGTTCGTGAAACGCAGGCAACGGCGGGCGCCTCGCATTTGATTGAGCACATGGTGTTCAAGGGAACCGAGCGCCGCAGCGCCGAGCAGATTGCCATTGAGATGGATGCCGTCGGCGGAAACATGAACGCCTTTACGAGCAAGGAATGCACCTGCTTTTACGCCAAGGTGCTGGACGAGCA
>CAZDXW010000002.1:18189-30915 GCA_964509485.1 uncultured Christensenella sp. | reverse complement strand
GGCACGTTCATGCTCTACGCGGGCACGGGCGAGAAGCAGGCGGCGGAGGTGCTCGGGCGCATGATCGACGAGATTGAGCGCGTCCGCAAGGAAGGCGTGACCAAGGAAGAACTGGAGCGCTGCCGCGACCAGCTGAAGGGCAGCTACCTGCTGGGCATGGAGTCCACAAGCTCGCGCATGAACGCGCTGGGTAAGGTGCTGCTGTTACAAAAACGTGAATATAACGAGCAGGAGACGATTCGTAGAATCGAATGTGTTACAATGGAGGATATTGAACGAATCATTCCTGTTTGTTTGGATTTGAGTCAGGCGAGCACCGCGCTCGTTGGACGGCTGAAAAAGCAGAAGCCCGCGCTGGAAAAAACGCTGGGCTAACGAACACACCGACCACGCAAACAACATTCGGAGGAAGCCGCCTTGGATAAGCTGGACGTCATCTTTCAACTACAGCAATCGCTCGACGAGGACATTGTTGCGCGCCGAAACCTCGATTTCCCGAAGGAGGTTTGGATGCAAAAGGAAGTGCTCGCCATGATTTCGGAGCTCTCCGAAGTGCTGGACGAGGTGAACTTCAAGTGGTGGAAGAATCCAAAGCCGGTGGACGACGCTGCGCTCAAGGGCGAACTGGTCGACGTGCTGCACTTTTTCGTGAGCATGTGCCTCAAAAGCGGCATGAGCGCGCAGGAGCTCTTTGAGCTCTATAAGGCGAAGAATCAGGAAAATTTCGACCGCCAGTATGGCAGGTCTCAAAAACAGGGATACGAAATCGGCGGTGAATCGAATGGCTAAATCGAAAGTACGACTCAGAGGACGCTTTTTCCTGATGATTCTATCCGTCGTCGGAATCATTGCGCTAACCGCGGTGGTCGTTAACCTCACGAAGAAGACGGGCGAGATTCAGTTTGGTTCGCTCGGCGCGAATATGGAAGCTTCGGCGGCGGTCATTCGCGACGAAACGGTCGTTATGTCCGAACCGTACGAAAAGATTACGTTCGACGTGGTCGAGGGCGACACCGTCAACAACGACCAGGTGATCGCGCAGCTCTACAAGCGCGGGTACCAGGACGAGACCATGGTCACGCTATTAAACCTGCAACGGCAGATCTACGATTATCAGATGCAGCTGCTCGGCGGACAGGAAACGCCGGAACTGTCGGAACTCAACAGCAGCCTCAAGACGGTTGAGCTGCAGATTCGTTCCGTCGCGCGCGGCGAAAGCACGCTGGACATGCTCGACCTGGAGCAGACGCTCAAGGACCTCATCTCGCAGCGGGAAACCCTGCTGAAAACGGTCGTTACGCCCGACCCCGCTCTGACCCAGCTCTACACCGATCTGGCGGCGCAGCAAAGCGTCATTGCCGGTTGGAAGCGCGACATCAAGAACACCTCCGGCACGGGCGTCGTCAGCTTCTATTTTGACGGCTACGAGCAGGTGCTCAACATCAATAAGCTTTCCACGATCAACTCTGCGCTGGTCAAGACGGTTGTCAAGGGCGGCAACACCGCGAATACCGCCTCCTCAACCAGCGAGGTGCCGATCTATCGCATCATCAACAACACGCATTGGTTCATCGCGTTCGTGACGGATGCAAATGACCCGCTGCGTCTTGCGGACGGCGAGCAATACACCGTGATCTTTCCGGAATATTCGGAGCAGCAGTACACCGCGACCGCACGCGAGGGCACCGTTTCCGAGAACGCGGTCGTCAACCTGCTGGAGTTCAACTTGGACATCGGCAAGCTCATCGGCGTGCGCACCGTAAAGGCAACGATCTCGAAGTCCGCGCAGGGGCTCGTCGTGCCGCTGAAGGTCATTGAGATCGTCAACGGCGTTCCGGGCATCAACATTGCGTATGGCGACAGCGCGCTGCGCGTAGAGGTGGATATCCTCGCGCAGGACGAGACGAAGGCGGTCATCCGCGCAAAGAACGCGTCGGACAATCTCACCGCGGGAATGAAGTATCTAAAGCCATGAGCATCGCGGAAAACATAGCGCTTGTGCGCGAAGAAATCGCGTTATCCGCCGCCCGCGCGGGCAGAACCGCGGACGAAATCAAGCTGATTGCCGTTTCCAAGTACCAGCCAACCGAGCGAATGCTGGAAGCGTTTGAAGCCGGAATTCGCGATTTTGGCGAAAATCACGCGCAGGAATTGAACGAAAAGAAAACTTTTTTTGAACTACATGGCTGCAAGGTGCATTTTATTGGACAACTGCAGACGAATAAGATAAAATACGTCTGTGGTTTTGCCGACCTGATCGAGTCGGTGGACCGCCAGACCCTCGCGAGCCAACTGGAACAGAAGGCGGCTTCGCGGGAAGTCGTTCAGGACATCCTGATCCAGGTCAACATCGGTGCGGAAGAGCAAAAGGGCGGCGTCACGGATGGGGACTTGGATTGTTTTGCGGATTTGATCCGGGAGTCTCCGCATCTTCGTCTGAGGGGGCTCATGTGCGTTCCTCCAGCGTTGGAGGCGGAACAGGCCAGACCGTATTTCCGGCGTATGCGGGAGCGGTTTGATGGGCTGCAACAGCGGTTCGGCCGGGAGACGTTTGACACACTCTCGATGGGCATGAGCCATGACTTTTCGGTTGCGATTGAGGAAGGGGCGACGCAAGTTCGCGTTGGAACCCGCATCTTTGGCGCAAGGGACAGACTATAATACGAAGAAAAAGCGGCGCGGAACGGGAACCGTAAGCGCGTCTTCGGCACAACAGACCGGTACAAAAAATTCAAGCGAACGCCGCAATCGCTGCGGCTGACCGATTTTCGGAGGAAGACGGATGGCAAGCCTTTACACAAAGTTTCTGGACTTTATCGGCATAGAGGAAAGCGACGAGGTCGAAGACGAACGCAGGGACGACGGCTATTATCGCAATGATTCGGATGATCGCGGTAACGTCGTCAGCTTTAATGGCGGCTCGAAACCCGCCGCGCCTTCGCATCGCCGTAACGACCGCTCGCAGGGCGCTTCCGGCGCGAATCTGCCGATTTCCGGCGGAATGAAGATGATCGTGTATCATCCCGTGAGCTACGAGGATACGCAGAGCATCATCGACAACCTCAAGAACCGCAAACCGGTCATCGTCAACATGGAAGAGTTGGAGCTGGACACCGCCCAGCGCATTTTGGATTTCCTTTCCGGCGCGGTTTACGCGCTCAACGGAACCATGTGCAAGATTTCGCGCGGAATCTTCGTGGTCGCGCCGAACAACTACGACGTGGTTGGCAACGGCGAGGACGACTACGGCGATCTCGTTTAAAGCACGCAAACAACAAATGAGTTTAACGGCACATCAACGGCTTGGTGTGCCGCTTTTGTCCAAAGGGGATTTACGATTTGGAACCGACGAACAAGATTCGAAAGAGGGCTTTCGCCATGCGCATGGAAGACATCGTAAACAAGGTGTTCGCGCGATCGTTTCTGGGATACGACATGGAACAGGTCGATCTGTTTCTGGACGAGATCATTGAACGATTTGAGCAGTATGAAGCCGAAAAGAAGGAAATGCTGCTTGCGATGGAGTACCTGCTCAACAAGCTGGAACACGAACAGCAGCTGCCGATTACGGAGATGCGCAAGGCGATTGATACCGGAAAAACGCAGAAGAAACGCCTGCCAGCAGGCTCTCGGCTGAATGCGCCGATCGCAACCGAACCCCAACCGCCAAAGCCCTCAATCCGACAGGAGGAGACCAAACCGGCTCGTACGATTGCGCGCGGAGCGCAACCGCCAAAACCCGTGCGTGCGCCAAAGGTAAATCGCGTGCGCGTGGAAGTGGAACCGACCGAACAGGAGAAGCCAAAGGAGGCTGCCATGACGCAAAAGCAACCGACGAACGCGCCAGAGCCAACTCCGACCGGCGACACGCAACCGAAAGAGGCTGCGCCCGCCGCGGCAAACTGGCTGGACGAACTGCTGATGAACCTCATAGAACGGGAGAAAACCGGATACGGCGAGCCGCTCGCAGCGGCGGAACAGCCAGACTGTAACAACGGAGACCTCGACTCGCTCGCAACGGAACCGGAACAAGAACAGGAAGAAGAACTCGAGGAAGAATCGGAACTGGATTCGGCCGCGATTGAGGAAGAACCGCGATAATGACAAAACAGAAACCCTTGTTTCCGGCCGTCTCGCAGGAGGAACTGCGCGCGCGCGGCATTGACCAGCCCGACTTTGTACTCGTCTCCGGAGACGCATACGTAGACCATCCCACCTTTGGCGCAGCGGTGATCACGCGCGTGCTGGAACAACAGGGATACACCGTTGGTCTGATTGCCCAGCCGGACTGGCACAACGCGGAAGCATTTCGCAAGCTCGGCAAGCCGAGGCTCGCGTTTCTCGTGACCGCCGGAAATCTGGATTCCATGGTCAACCACTACGCCGTCTCCGGCGCGCGCCGGGATACGGACGCCTACACGGAAAATGGGGTTGCGGGCAAGCGCCCGGATCGCGCGACCATTGTTTACGCAAACCGCTGCCGCGAAGCATACGCGGGTGTTCCGCTCGTCATCGGCGGGTTGGAGGCGAGCCTGCGCCGTTTTGCGCATTACGACTATTGGGACAATCGCGTTCGGCACTCGATTCTCTACGACGCCTGCGCGGACATTCTCGTCTACGGCATGGGCGAGCGCGCGATCCGGCAGATTGCGGACGCGCTCAACGCCGGAACACCGGTCGGTGAACTGACGAGCATTCCCGGCACCTGCGTTCGCGTTTCGAGCGCGGAGCAGGCGAAGGGCGCGCTGCTGTTGCCCTCCTACAACGAGGTTGCCACCGACAAGCGGAAGTACTGCGAAGCGTTTGTTCAGCAGACGCGCGAGCAGGACGCCGTCCGCGGCAAGCGCCTGTTGCAGCCGCATGAAAAGGGATTTCTGCTCTGCAACCCGCCCGCGGCGCCGCTTACGACCAAAGAGCTGGACGAGGTCTACGCGCTGCCGTTCACCCGAAGGCCGCATCCCTCGATTCGGGGGCGCGTGCCCGCGCTGGACGAGGTTTCGTTCTCGATTGCCTCCGCACGCGGCTGCTTTGGCAACTGCAACTTCTGCGCGCTGACGTTTCATCAGGGGCGCGTGGTTACGGGGCGCTCGCACGAGTCGATTCTGAACGAAGCAAAGGCGTTTGCCAAAGACCCCGCGTTTAAGGGGTACATTCACGACGTCGGCGGGCCAACCGCGAATTTCCGCCATCCGTCCTGCACAAAGCAGCTCAAGAGCGGCGTTTGCGCGGACAAGGAGTGCGTCGGATTTACCGCCTGTAGAAACCTCGACACGTCGGAGGAGGACTACGTCGTGCTCCTGCGAAAGCTCCGCGCGTTGGACGGGATCAAGAAGGTGTTCGTTCGCAGCGGCGTGCGCTACGACTACGCGCTGCTCGACCGCGATGATACGTTTCTGAAGGAGCTGATTGAGCACCACGTGAGCGGACAGCTCAAGGTTGCGCCGGAGCATGTTTCCGACCGTGTGCTCAAGTACATGAACAAACCGCCGCACGCGGTCTATGAGAGCTTTGTGCAGAAGTTCGACGCGATCAATCGACGCCTTGGGGTCAGGCAGTATCTGGTGCCGTATCTGATCAGCTCGCATCCCGGCGCGAACATTCACGACGCAATCGAACTCGCGCAGTACCTCAAACGGATCAATCACAATCCGGAGCAGGTGCAGGACTTTTACCCGACGCCCGGCACGGCGTCCACCTGCATGTACTATACGGAACTCGACCCATCGACCATGCAGCCGGTCTATGTTGCCAAGACGCACGAGGAAAAGGCAATGCAGCGCGCGCTGCTGCAGTGTCACATTCGAAGGAACTGGCCGCTGATTCGAAAGGCGCTGCGGCTGGCCGACCGCGAGGACCTGATCGGCACCGGCAGGGGCTGCCTCATTCCGCCGGACACCAGACCGGAAGTAGCCGCCTCCTCGAAAAAGGGAAAACCGGGCGGGTCAAACAATCAACCAAACGGGCGCGCGGGAGAGCGAAAAGGCGGCGGCAGAAACGCGAAAAACAGCGCTTCCAACCGGCGCGGACGCGGATAATCGAGCGGCGCGCGAAGCGCGAGAGAAATCCAGCGCGAAATTCGAAGCAGAAACGCGCGAGGTTCTTGACAAAACGCTCCCCAGCCGATAAAATACTTTCTGTTGCGTGGAAAACGCGCAGTCTTTTCATGCGCGCTGGCTGGAACAAACGAGCCGATTTCCTCGGCGGAACAGGCGGTGGAAATCATGCGAATTCGAGTTGCGAATGCAATCAAACGAACGGGCGAACCGTTTGCGTTTGAGCAAAGCGAGCGGTTCGAACCGCAGGAGTTCGGCGAACGTAATATTACGTTCCGCGAACCCGTTCAGGTTTCGGGAACCTATGTGTATGACGGGAAGGCGTTTACCGTGTCGGCGAAGGCCGAAGCTACGCTGGACGCAGTCTGCGCCCGCTGTACAAAGCCGTTTGTTGAGCACGTATCCTTTTCCTTTACCGAACGATTCGTCAAAGGGGAAAGCGCGGCGGCAGAGGAAGAAACGTATCCCTATTCGGGAGACGAACTCGATCTCGACAAGGCCGTGCTGGACAATCTCTTTCTGGAACTGCCCATCGCGGGCGTTTGCCGGGAGGATTGCAAAGGACTCTGCCCCGTTTGCGGCGCAGATCGCAACATGACCCCGTGTAATTGTATACCACCAGAAGCCTAGGACAACCCGCTTGTCCAACGCGCTATCCGAAGAAGAATAGGAGGGATTATCATGGCAGTACCCAAGAGAAAAACGTCCAAGGCAAGGCGTGATTCGCGCAGAGCCGGCAATTTCAACCTGACCGCTCCGCAGCTCAACGAATGCCCGCAGTGCCACTCGCTTGTGCCGTCCCACACGGTTTGCAAAACGTGCGGCTATTACGGCGGCAAGCTGGTCGTCGACATGGAACAGAAGGAAAAGAAGAACGCCTGATTATCCGTCCTTCCGGCCCGTGTCGAGCAATCGACCGAACCAAGTTTTATGCAGATTGACTTTCCTGTGCAGTTTTGCGCGGGGGAGTCTTTTTGCGTTATTCGGAGTAAAACAGCGCGTTGCAACAAAATCGTATGTCCCGTATAATAGGGTATTGGGATTGCGGCAGGCTGGCCGCGCAAACAGGAGGTAGGAATCATGAAAATAGCGATCGACGCAATGGGCGGCGATTTTGCGCCAAAGGCGGTGTTGGAGGGCGTTTTGCTCGTGCTGCCGGAATTGGCAAAGGACGTGGAACTCGTGCTCTACGGAGACGAGGCGGCGATCAAAAGCGGACTACAAGAACTCAACATCACCGACGCGCGGGTGAAGACCTTTGCGACGAGCGAGGTGATCGGCTTCGACGAGCAGCCGACGCTCGCCATTCGCAAGAAAAAGGATTCCTCCATGGTACGCGCCATCGAGGCCGTGGCAACCGGGGAAGCGGACTGCGTGCTCTCCGCGGGCAGCACCGGCGCGCTGTTAACCGGCGCGACGCTGATCATCAAACGACTCAAGGGCGTCAAGCGGCCCGCGCTTGCGACTGTGCTGCCGACGCTGGACGGCTGCGCGCTGCTGCTCGACTGCGGCGCAAACACGGACTGTAAGAGCGACTATCTCGTTCAGTTCGCCATCATGGGATCGGCGTATATGAAGAGCGTGTTCGGGCTGAAGGAGCCGCGTGTTGGCCTACTGAACAACGGCACCGAGGAAGAAAAGGGCAACGAGCTGACGAAGGAAACGCACGGGCTGCTCAAGACCGCGCCCGTCCGCTTTACCGGCAACTGCGAAGCGCGGGACGTGCTCAGCGGCGAGTTTGACGTTGTGGTCTGTGACGGGTTCGACGGAAACGTCGTGCTCAAGGGTACGGAGGGCACCGCCATACTGATGATGAGTCTGCTCAAGCAGGGCTTGATGATGAACCTGCGCACGAAGATCGGCGCGCTTCTTTGCAAGCCCGCGTTCAAGCAACTCAAAAAGAAGCTCGACTACACCGAGTACGGCGGCGCGCCGCTGCTCGGCGTCAACGGCGGCGTAATCAAGGCGCACGGCAGTTCCAACGGAAAGGCGTTCCGCTCCGCAATTCTGCAGGGCGTCAAGCTGATTTCCTCGAACGCGACGGCGCTGCTGGGCGAGCAGATTTCGCAACTGGCAATCGAGGAATAGCGAAAGACCGGCACGGTCTGCACATACCCAATTGGATGAGGATTGACAGATTGGGCTGGGTACTATAGAATACTACGCGAATGAGATGCGAGTAAAACGCATTGAAAAGGAGTTTTCACATGAATTTTGAGAAAGTTCGCGATATTATTTCGAAGCAGCTGGACATTGACGCCGGCACCATCAAGATGGACAGCCGCCTGATCGACGACCTGAAAGCGGACTCGCTGGACATCGTCGAACTGATTATGGATCTCGAACAGGAATTCAACATTGAAATTCCGGACGAGGAACTGCCCAAGGTACAGACCGTTGCCGACATCGTTGGCTATCTCGACAAAAAGTAACCGAAACAAAAACGAAGTTTGCCCGCATCCGATTGGCAGAGAGAGGGTGCGGGTTTTTTCGTAAGACGAACGGCGTTTTTACGCGTTCGTTTTATGCCGCGTCGAAAACATCATACAAACACAAAGGAATCGCAACATGCCGCAACCGATCAATGCGCTGGAATCGCTGGAAGAAACCCTTGCGTATACGTTTATCGACCGTTCCCTGCTGGAAACGGCGCTGACGCATACCTCGTTTGTCAAGGGCGACGGAAAACGGAAGGCGCACAACGAGCGGCTGGAGTTTTTGGGCGACGCGGTGCTGGAGCTCTGCGTGAGCGAGCACCTCTACCGGGGACACCCGGAATTGCAGGAGGGCGCGATGACGCGCCACCGCGCGCGGCTGGTCTGCGAGCGGGCGCTGTTTTCCGCGGCGGTTGCGCTGGGCATTCCGGAAGGATTGCGGCTCGGCAACGGTGAGGAGCTCACCGGCGGGCGGAGCAAGCCCTCCATCGTGTCGGACGCGCTGGAAGCCGTCATCGGGGCAATCTACCTCGACGGTGGGCTGGAGCACGCGCGCCGCGTGATTCTGGAACGGGTGATTCGTCTGCTGGAGGACGCGAAGGAAGACGAACTGGATCGCGACTTTAAGACTCGGTTGCAGGAGTATGTGCAAAAGGGCCACATCGGGCTCATTGACTACGAGTGTCTGGACGAAACAGGTCCGGAACATCAAAAGCGCTTCACGATTTGCGTTCGTCTCTCCGGCGCGGTGATTGGCGAAGGAACGGGACTCAACAAGCAAAGCGCGGGGCAAGCGGCGGCGAAGGACGCCTTAATGAGACTGGGCGTTCTGGAGGGCGACGCATGCGACTGACGAAACTGGAGCTCAACGGATTTAAATCCTTTGCGCGCAAAACCGAAATTCGATTTGGAGACGGCGTCACCGCCATCATCGGCCCTAACGGCAGCGGAAAGAGCAATCTTTCCGACGCGGTTCGCTGGGTGCTGGGCGAGCAGAGCGCAAAAGCCCTGCGCGGTTCCAAGATGGAGGACGTCATCTTCAACGGAACGCAGCTTCGTAAGGCGCTCGCATACTGCGAGGTTACGCTGATTTTCGACAATTCGGACGGGCTGCTCAACGTTCCGTTCACCGAGGTAGCGATTACCCGGCGCGTCTACCGTTCCGGCGAGAGCGAGTATTGCATCAACCGCAACAATTGCCGCCTGCGCGACATTCAGGATCTGTTCTGCGACACGGGCATCGGACGGGACGGCTACTCCATCATCAGCCAGGGCAAGGTGGAGGAGATTCTCTCCAACAAGAGCGGCGACCGTCGCGCGGCGTTTGAAGAGGCCGCGGGCGTGATGCGTTACCGCGTGCGCAAGGAGGATGCCGAGCGCAAGCTGACCAATACGGACAAAAACCTCGAGCGCATCGAGGATATTTTAAAGGAACTGGGCGACCGCCTGGAACCGCTGGAAGCGCAGAGCGCCTCCGCGCGCGCCTACCTGCGCATGCGCGACGAGCTGCGCGACTTGGAAGTCAACCTCTTTCTGTATCAATACGACCGCGTACACGAGCGGCTGGAGCAGATTGCCGAAACCACGAAGCAGATGATTGCCGAGCGCGATCTGTCCGACGCGGGGGAAGCAACGCTGCTTGCCTCCTGCGCCGCGCTGGAGGAGCAACTCCGCGCGCTGGACGCTTCCCTCAACCTGCAACAGAACAAGCTCATGGGGCTCGTCTCCGAGGCGGAGATGCGCGTCGGTTCGAGCAACGTGCTCGCCGAGCGGCGCGAACACGCCGCGGCGCAGAAAAAGCGCATCGAGCAGGAGCGCGAGGCGGCAAACGCGCGCGTTAGCGAGCTGGACGGCGTAATCGCCACGCTTCAGGCGGACGATTCCGGCCAGGCGGCGTTGGGTCTGCTTGAAAAGGAGATGGAATCCTCCGAACAGCGTTTAAGCGCGTTGGACGCGGACATCGCAGGCCGCGAAGAAACGCTGGAGACGATGAAGAACAGCATCATCGAGGCGATGAACCGCATGTCGGACGTCAAATCCAGCATGTCCCGCTTCGACGCGATACGCGGCTCCATGACCGAACGAATCACCGCGATTGAATCCGAGGCCAAGCGCCGCGCGGAGGAGACGGAACGGCTCAAGGACGAGCTGGAGCGCGCAAACGCACAGCACGCCGCCGAAGCGGAAAAGTTTGAGCAGGCAAAGCGCGATCTGGACGGTTCCGTCGAGCACCGGCGAAAGAAGCTGGACGCGTTTACCGCGCTGCGCGAGGAGATTTCGCGGGACGAGCAGGGGATTAGCTCCCTGCAATCGCGCCTCCGCGTGCTGGACGAAATGCAGCGCTCCCGCGAGGGCTATTACGCGAGCGTCAAAAACATTCTCAAGGACGCGCCGAGCGAGCCGCGACTGAGCCGCGCCATCGTCGGCGTGGTTGCGGAGCTCATCCGCGTGCCCAAGGAGTACGAAATCGCGGTCACGATGGCGCTGGGTTCGACGCTGCAAAACATCGTTACCCCGACCGCTGAGGACGCGAAATACGTCATCGAGTACTTGCGCTCGCACGACTACGGCCGAGCGACGCTGCTGCCAATGGCGCTATTAAATCCCACGCGGATCACCCGCGAGGAACGCGCGCAGATGGACATGCCCGGCTGCATCGGCGTTGCCAACGAGCTGATCGACTGCGACGAGAACGTCCGCAGCGTGATGGACTATCTGCTCTGCCGAACGATCATCGTCAAGGATCTCGACGCGGGTATTGCGCTGAAAAAGCGCACGCGCGGCGCGTTCCACATTGCGACGCTGGAAGGCGACATCATCAGCACCGGCGGTTCCATGAGCGGCGGCAGCCTGCAAAAGAACAGCTTTAACCTATTAAGCCGCGAACGCGAGATTTCGGAACTGCGCGAAAAACTCAAGCGCGCGGACGCGGCGCTCGAAGAAAAGAAATCACTCCTGCGCAAGAACGAGCAGGAGGTCTTCCAGTGCGACATTCAGGTGGACTCGTTCCGCGACGCGGTGCACGCCTGTGAAATCGCCGCCGCCAAGCAGGCGGAGCAGCTGGACATCATCCGCCGGGACGTGGAAAACAGCCAGCAGCAGGAGCGCGAACTGGAAAACGAGCGCGCACAACTGAGCGAAAACCTCGAACAGATCGAGCGCGAACGCACGGACGCGGATGCCCAGCAGTCCGGCATTGAGCAGGGCAACGAGGCGACGCGCGAGGACGTTGCCCGCGCGCAGGGCGAGCTCTACGAACTCCGCAAACAACGCGAGGCGCTCGCGGGCGAACTCACCGATCAGAAAGTGCGCCGCATGGCGCTCTCCAAGGAGCGCGAGGCCGTCTATGCCGAGCAGCGGCGGCTCGTTGCGGAACACCGGGAGCTGACGATTCGGCTCAACACGCTGTCAAAAGAGGCGGAGGAAAACGAAGCAAACATATACGCCATGGAAGCGGAACTAAAACAGATGCAGTCCCAGATTGAGAGCGACCAAAAGCTCACGGGCGCGGAGAAGGAAGCACAGCGCAAGCTCGAGGAAGAGCGGCAGACGGTATCCGCCGCACTCTCGGAACAGCGCGCGCGCCGCGAGGAACTGCTCGTTTCCACGCGCGATCTGGCGGAGCGGCTCCACAAACAGGAGATGACGCAGAGCCGGCTCGAGATGGAGCTCGGTGCGATGCAGGACCACATTTGGAGCGAATACGAACTGACCTACGAAAACGCCGCCGCGCTCAAGCGGGACATCGCCGTTGGCGCGAGCAACGCGCGCGTCTCCGAAATCAAGGCGGAGATCAAGACGCTGGGCGACATCAATCTGGGTTCGATTGAAGAATACAAAACCGTGTTCGAGCGGCACAGTGAGCTGAACACGCAATGCGAAGATTTGCACAAGGCCAAGCACGATTTGGAAACGCTGATTGTCGAACTGACGACGACGATGGAGACCGTGTTCCTGCGTCAGTTTGAGCTGATTCAGCAGAACTTTTCCAGCACGTTTGCCGAGCTCTTTGGTGGCGGGCAGGCGGAGCTTCGCCTCGCGGACAAGAGCGACATCCTCGGCTGCGACATCGATATCATCGCCCAGCCGCCGGGCAAAAAGCTGCAACTGCTCTCGCTGCTCTCCGGCGGCGAGCGGACGCTGACCGCCATCGCGCTGCTGTTTGCCATGCTCAAGCTCAAACCGCCCGCGTTCTGCATGCTGGACGAGATTGAGTCCGCGCTGGACGAGGCGAACGT
>CAZDXW010000002.1:13751-18089 GCA_964509485.1 uncultured Christensenella sp. | reverse complement strand
CGCCCGCGTTCTGCATGCTGGACGAGATTGAGTCCGCGCTGGACGAGGCGAACGTGAGCCGGTTTGCAGACTACGTGAAGCGCTATTCGGACGGAACGCAGTTTATCCTCATTACGCACCGTAAGGGCAGCATGGAGGTCTGCGACACGCTGTATGGCGTTTCCATGGAAGAGAAGGGTGTCAGTAAGGTCGTTTCAGCACGCTTTGGCGACAATGGCATCACAACCGCACCGGAGCAGGCAAGTTAGACGTCAATTGGACAGAAGAGAAAGGTGTCAGTAAAGTCGTTTCTGCACGCTTTGGCGACAATGGCATCACAACTGCACCAGAGCAGGCAAGCTAGATTATTTTTTGTTTTAGGATCGCGTGGAGAAAAAGTCTATTTTGATTAAATAGAATTTATAGATTAAAGGAAACTATGGAAAAAAAGTCTTTATTTAATAAATGGAAAACCGGACTGGGTAAGACGCGCACGGGGTTCTTTGCGCGGTTGTTTGCCTCCAAGGACGGCATCAACGAGGAGTTCTACGAAGAACTTGAGGAAGCGCTGATCCTCGCGGACGCGGGCGCGTCGGTGACCGAGCGCCTGTTGGACGATCTACAGGCAGCGATCAAGGAGCAAAAGATTTCCGACCGCGAGACAGCAAGAACCGTCCTCGCCGGTCTGATTGCCCAAATCGTTGCGACGAAAAAGCCTTTCCCCGCGGACACGGGCGCGGCGGTGCTGCTCATTGTCGGGGTCAACGGCGTCGGCAAGACGACGAGCATCGGCAAGCTTGCCAACAGCTACCGCGAGCAGGGTCGAAAGGTCATGCTTGCCGCGGCGGACACCTTCCGCGCGGCGGCGGCGGAGCAGCTCGGCGAATGGGCGAAGCGCGCGGATGTGCCAATGGTCAAACACGGCGAAGGCGCGGACCCCGCTGCGGTGGTGTTTGATGCCATCGCGAGTTACAAGGCCAAGGGCTGCGACCTGCTGCTCTGCGACACGGCGGGGCGCTTACACAACAAAACGAACCTGATGAACGAACTCGGTAAGATTCGCCGGGTCATCACCCGCGAACTGCCGGACACCCCCTGCGAAACCCTGCTCGTGCTGGACGCGGTGACGGGGCAGAACGCGGTGGCGCAGACAAAGGCGTTTGCGGATGTCTGCCAGCTCGACGGCGTGATTCTGACCAAGCTGGACGGAACGGCCAAGGGCGGCGTGGTGATCTCCATCTGCGAGCAGCTCAAGGTACCTGTTCGCTTCGTCGGCGTTGGCGAGGGAATTGACGACTTACAGCCGTTTGACGCGAAACTCTTCGCTGAAGCGCTGCTTGCGAGCGACGCGGACTGATTTTTTTACACATTTCTGCGATTCTGCCGGAATCTGCTTGACTTTTTCACCGGTAACCGTATAATAGAGCGGTGTAAAGCATTTCTACTTTACAGGTGATACATGAGTCGATTGGTCGAACTTGGACAATTGTTGGACTGGTACGGCGCTTTCTTAACCGAGCGCCAGCGTTCGCTTGTGCGTCAGTATGCCTATGAGGACTGCTCGCTGCGTGAGATTGCGGAGCGCGAGGGAATCACACGGCAGGCCGTGCGGGACGCGATTACGCGAGCCGAGGCCGAGCTTCGAGAGATGGAAGCGAAGCTCAATCTGATCGAGACCAACCAGAAGCAACGAGCGCTGCTGGAAGCGATCGGTAAAACGAAATTGAACGATACGCAAAAAGACCTGCTCAAACAATTGATGGAGCTGGTTTCGGAGAGAGATGATGGCGTTTGAAGGCGTCTCCACAAAATTACAATCCGTATTCAAAAAGCTGAATTCACGCGGAAAGCTCAGCGAAGGCGACGTGAAGGAAGCCATGCGCGAGATCAAGCTCGCGCTGTTAGAAGCGGACGTGAACTTCATGGTCGTCAAGGACTTCGTAAAGACCGTGACCGACCGCGCGGTGGGCACCGAAGTGCTCCAGAGCCTGACGCCCGGTCAGCAGGTCGTCAAGATCGTCAACGAAGAGCTCACGCGGCTCATGGGCGGCGAACATGCCAAGCTGGAATTCGGCAACCAGAAGCCCGCGGTCATTTTGATGGCCGGCTTGCAGGGCGCGGGCAAAACCACAATGTGCGGCAAGCTCGGCGCATACATTCAAAAGAACTACGGCAAGAGCGTGTTGCTCACCGCCTGCGATATCTACCGCCCCGCGGCGATTCAGCAGCTGCAAATCGTCGGCGAGAAACTCGACATTCCCGTTTACGAACACGGCACGCAAAACCCCGTGCTCACCGCGAAAGAAGCGATTGCCGAGGCGAAGCATAAGTTCATCGACGTGGTCATCGTCGACACTGCAGGCCGCCTGCACATCGACGGGGACATGATGGAGGAGCTCAAGCGCATTCGCGACGCGGTCAACCCCGCGGAGATCCTGCTCGTCGTCGACGCGATGACCGGCCAGGACGCGGTCAACGTTGCAAAGAGTTTTCACGAGACCATCGCGCTCACCGGCGTGATTTTAACCAAGCTGGATGGCGATACCCGCGGCGGCGCGGCGCTCTCCGTCCGCGCGGTGACCGGAAAGCCGATCAAGTTTTCCGGCATCGGTGAGAAGCTGACGGACATCGAGCCGTTCCATCCGGATCGCATGGCGAGCCGCATCCTCGGCATGGGCGACGTACTGACCCTCATCGAAAAGGCGCAGGGCGCGTTCGACGAGAAGAAGGCGCTCGAGATGGCCGAGAAGATGAAGACCAACTCGTTCACGCTGGACGATTTTCTCGACCAGATGGATCAAATGAAGAACCTCGGCTCCATGGAGGATCTGCTCAAGATGGTGCCCGGCCTGGACGCGAAAGCGCTCGGCGGCGCGCAGGTGGACGAAAAGCAGATGGCGCGCACGAAGGCGATCATCCAGAGCATGACCAAGCAGGAGCGCCGCGACCCGGACATCCTCACCGCGAGCCGCAGAAAGCGCATTGCGCGCGGCAGCGGAACGAGCGTGCAGGAGGTCAACCGCCTGATGAACCAGTTCAACGCCTCCCGTCAGCTCATGAAGCAGATGAGTGGTAAGATGAAAAAAGGGAAACGCGGCGGGTTTCCGTTCGGGTTTTAAATCCAGCAGTCCAATTGGCGAATCACGTTTTGACGTATTCGATATAAAAAACTACAACATATATTTGGAGGAAGCACACAATGCTCAAGATCAGACTGCGCCGCATGGGCGCGAAGAAAGCACCGTTCTACCGTATCGTCGTTGCGGATTCCCGCGCGCCGCGTGATGGCGCGTTTGTGGAAGAACTCGGCTACTACAACCCGCTTGCCAATCCCGTTGAGCTGACCGTAAACAACGAGCATGCCGCGGAATGGATCAAGAAGGGTGCGCAGCCGACGGATACCGTTCGTGCGCTGCTGAAGAAGAGCGGCGCGATCGAGTGAGGCGCGCATGATGGAGGAGCTCGTACGCTTTATTGCGAAGAACCTTGTTGACGAGCCGGATTCCGTCAAGGTCGAATCGCGCGAGGAAGGGGACACGGTTGTGATTTCCCTCTCTGTTGCGCCTTCCGACATGGGCAAGGTCATCGGCCGCCAGGGGCGCATTGCCAAGGCGATCCGCACGGTCGTCAAGGCCGCTAGCGTTCGCGAGGACAAGAAGTACATGGTCGATATCGTCGAGCAGTAATCCGCGAAACCATCCCGCCGCGGCAGGAACATCGTTCTGCCGCGCGGAACTTCAACCCAGATTGGGAGATCAACTTTGCAAAGCGAGTATTTGCGCGTCGGCCAGATCGTCCGCGCGCATGGCGTGCAGGGGGATGTAAAAGTCATCCCGCTGACGGACGATCCGGCGCGGTTTCGCGCGCTGAAAACAGCATACCTCGAAACGGCAGGCGCGTATGCGCCTGTTGCGATAACAGGCGTTCGCTTTCAGCCGGACGCCGTGCTGCTGCATCTGTCGAGCTACGATACGGTGGAGCGCGCGGAGTCGCTGAAGAACGTCTACCTCTGCGTCACGCGGGACAACGCCGTGAAGCTCCAGAAGGACACCTACTTTGTCGCCGACCTGATCGGCTGCGACGTGTTTGATTCCAACGGCAAGCCTTACGGTAAGCTTACGGACGTGCTGGAGACCGGCGCAAACGACGTCTACGAGATCGACGGCGGCAAGCTGCTCGTGCCCGCGCTCAAACGCGTGCTACGCGAGGTGGACGTGGAACACGGCAGAATCGTGCTGGACGCGGCGGTGCTGGAGGAGGTCGGCTGCTTTGCGGATTGACATCCTAACGCTCTTTCCGGAGATGTTCGACGGGGTTTTGTCCGCGAGCATGCTCGGGCGCGCGCAGGCAAGCGGCCTC
>CAZDXW010000002.1:0-13651 GCA_964509485.1 uncultured Christensenella sp. | reverse complement strand
CATCGTGCTGCTCTGCGGGCATTACGAGGGCGTGGACGAGCGCGTGATGACCATTCTCGACGACGAGATTTCGATTGGGGACTATGTGCTCACCGGCGGCGAGCTGCCCGCCATGGTGCTCGTGGACTGCGTCAGCCGCCTGATTCCGGGTGTGCTGGGCAGCGAGGAGAGCGCGGCGGACGAGTCGTTTTCCGACGACCTGTTGGAGTACCCGCAGTATACGCGCCCCGCGAATTTTCGCGGCATGGAAGTGCCGGAAATCTTGCTCAACGGGCACCACGCAAAGATTCAGGCCTGGCGACTGGAGCAGGCGCGGCTCAAGACCGCACTGAATCGTCCCGATCTTTTAACCGAAGATACGGATAAGGGCGATACAATCGAAACCCCGGACGACGCCTGGCTGTGACGCAACGCGAGTCGGTTCTGCTGAGTAAAATTGGACAGAGCGCCCGATGACGCCTGGCTGTGACGTAATCATTCAAAAACAATTAGGAGCGAAACCGGACATTCCGGTTTACTAATTATGAGAGAATCAACCAAAGGCACCATTGCCATGATCGTGACCGCCCTGCTCTGGAGCATGGGCGGCATCTTTATCAAGCTTGTTCCCTGGAACCCGCTCGCCATTGCGGGCCTGCGCGGGTTGATTGGCGGCGGCGTGATGTACGTCTATCTCCGCATCCGCAAGATCAAACCCGTCATCAACAAGGATACGATTAAGATTGCGCTCTCGCTCGCGGGCGTTTGCTCCACGTTTGTTGCCGCAAACAAGCTGACCACCGCGGCAAACGCAATTGTGATTCAATACTGCGCGCCGGTCTACGTGCTGCTCTACATTGCCTTTGTGCAGAAGAAGAAACTGCGCCCGCTGGACATCGCCGTCGTACCGATTACGATTCTCGGCGTTTCGCTCTGCTTCATCGGGCAAATGGGGAACGGACATCTGGCGGGGGACATCGTCGCCGTCGTCTCCGGCTTCTTTTTCGCCGCTATGTTCATCTTCAGCGAGGGTGTGCCGGATCAAACGCGCGCCAGTGGCATTATGCAGGGGCAGTTTTTGACCGCATTGATCGGCCTGCCCGTGTTGATTGCCACACGGCCCGCGTTTACCTTGCAGGCAGTCGGCGGAATCCTCATTCTGGGCATCTTTCAGATTGGCATTGCTTATGTGCTGTATTCCATTGCGATTCGCAGCGCGCCGCTGTTAACCTGCTCACTGCTCGCGGTGCTGGAGCCGCTGCTCAACCCCGTTTGGGTGTTTCTTTTCGCGGGCGAGAACCCCGGCATCTGGTCGCTGGTTGGCGGGGTGATCGTCGTGGTCGTCATTACGCTCTGGTACGTTTACGACGCGCGCCAGAAACGCGCCGAGCCGGAGCCAAACCCCGCATAAAATCAAGAAAAACGGCTTGCATTTCACACGCGGGCTGTGGTATAATCGCGTTCGTGACATCGGGCGGTCCTCTGTTCGGCTTTTGAAGTATGAACGCCTGCAAAATCGAAAGGAGAATTTTCAAATGTCGAACATCATTCAGGAACTCGAAAAAGAGCAGCTTCGCAGCGATCTGCCGGAGCTTCTCGTCGGCGATACCGTTCGCGTATTCGTGAAGGTTATCGAAGGAAACCGTGAACGCCTCCAGAACTTCGAAGGCGTGGTCATCAAGATTCAGGGCGGCGGTGTGCGCAAGAGCTTTACCGTTCGCCGTATCTCCTACGGCGTAGGCGTGGAGAGAACCTTCCCCTACAACAGCCCGCGCATCGGCCGCATCGAACTCGTTCGTCACGGCGTTGTGCGCCGCGCCAAGCTCTTCTACCTGCGCGAGCGCTCCGGCAAAGCGGCCAAGATTCGCGAACGCATCGAAGAGAAGAACGTCTAAAATCAACAAACCCGAAAAACCCCTCTGCCGCAAACGCACCGGGGTTTTTCTTTTCTGAAAAAAAGACTAGAATACAATTGAAAGTTCGCTTCAGAACACCGGTTTGTATGACCGTGTTCAGGAAAGAGGGAAACCATGCCTGCCATCAACTGGTATCCGGGGCATATGGCCAAAACGCGCCGCATGCTTGTGGACAATCTCAAAATGATCGACGTCGTCGTCGAGGTCATCGACGCGCGCGCGCCGCTTGCTTCCCGCAACCCGGACTTTGACGATCTCTTCGCCGGAAAGGCGCGCGTGGTGCTGCTCAACAAGAGCGATCTCGCGGACGGCAACAGCACGAAACGCTGGATTTCGTTCTACAACCGGCGCGGCATTGAGGCGTCGGGCGTCAGCGCGACGGGCGGTTCGGCAAAGAAGATCGTCACTGCGTTGATCGAGAAGGCGGCCAAACCTCGTGTAGATGCAATGAAGGCAAAGGGCGTCAATAAGGTCGTCCGCTGCATGATTGTCGGCATTCCGAACGTCGGCAAATCGACGCTGATCAACCGCATGGCGGGGGAATCCCGCGCGGAGGTGGGCGATCGGCCCGGCGTGACACGCGGCAAGCAATGGGTGCGCATTTCGCCGTATCTGGAGCTGATGGACACGCCCGGCATGCTCTGGCCGAAGCTGGAAGATCAGGAACTTGCCAAGCATCTTGCTTATTTGGGCTCGATCAAAGACGAAATCATGGATTCCGAAGAGCTGGCGACTGACCTGCTTGTGTTGCTGCAAAGCATGGTTCCCGCGCCGCTGACGGAGCGCTTTGGCAAGCTCGCGGCGGATACCCCGAAGGAGAATCTGCTGGACGCGGTTTGCCGCAGCCGCGGCTTTCTGCTGCGCGGCGGCGAGCTCGACATCGAGCGCGCGTCGCACGTCGCGCTGGACGAGTTTCGCGCGGGAAAGATTGCCCGCGTCACGCTGGAGCAGCCGGAGGCGCGGACATGACGCGTCTGCCGGAGCGCGAACGGCTGGAACACCTCTCGGAACCCGACCGCGCGTTCTGGGGGCGGGAGGGCGTTGTATTGGCGGGCATGGACGAGGTCGGGCGCGGGCCGCTGGCCGGCCCTGTCGTCGTCTGCTGCGCGGCCATGCCGCCGGAACCGCTGATTGAGCGCGTCAACGACTCCAAGCAGGTGACCGAGCTTCGCCGCGAGGCACTGTACCCAATTTTGACCGAAACGGCGCTTGGGTATTCGTTCGGTTGGGTGGACGCTGGCGTGATCGACGAAATCAATATATTGGAAGCGACGAAGCTGGCGTTTCAGCAGGCGTTTGAAACGATGCCGATTGCGGTGACGGACGTGCTGATTGACGCGATCAGCGGGCTCAACATCTCCGCACGGCAGCACTCGCTGATTCACGGGGACGAGCTGAGCTATAGCATCGCCTGCGCCTCGATCCTCGCGAAGGTGACGCGAGATCGCTACATGCAAGAGCAGGATGCGCTCTACCCGGACTATGGCTTTGCACGAAACAAAGGCTACGGCACGGCGGAACACATCGCCGCGATTCGGAAATTCGGCCCTTGCCCACTGCATCGCAAGAGCTTTATCGGGAAGTTTTTATGAGCACCACATCGGTTGGGCGCGGCGGAGAAACGCTGGCAAAGGAATACCTTGAACGGCTCGGGTACAAACCCCTGCGGCAAAACTACCGCAGCGGACCGCGCGAGATTGATCTCGTCATGCAGGACGGGGAAACGATTGTTTTCGTCGAGGTGAAAGCCCGTTCTAGAACGAACTTCGGCACGCCGGGTGAGTTTGTGACGAGCGTGAAACGGCGGCAGCTTACGCTTGCGGCGGAGGCGTATTTGATGCAGGAAGCACTGCCGGATTGCCCCGCGCGGTTCGATGTGGTGGAGGTCTATCTTTCCACCGGCGCGATCAACCACATCGTCAACGCGTTTGACGCAAGCCCGAACTCATGAACGACATGCTGTTGCGACGGAACGTCACGAAACGTTAACATCCTCCTTCGTGTTTGCGATTGAGGATTTTTTCGTTTGTGGTATACTGTTTGGTGGATTATTGAGACCTTGTGGGGGATGGAGAAAGGATTTGTTCGTGCGTAAACTGCTTGCAATTCTATTGTTCCTTTGCCTGATTCTGGTTCCCGCCATGGCGCTGGCCGACGACGGGGACGTTGTTTCCGGTACGGAACTACTTTATAACGGCGACTTCGGCGTGCACACCGAGAGCGCCTCGCTTCCGGCGGGATGGGAACTTTCCGCCTATGCCAGCGATTCTTCCAGCGTGACCGCCTATCTGTCCGAGGACGAGTACGGCGTTGCGACGGTTGCGTTGCACAACCTGATTGCGAACGATGCGCGCGTCTGCCAGACCGTTTCCGTTTCGCCGAACACGGTGTACCGCCTTCGCGCGGACATTCGAACAAGCGACGTGGAATATGGCACGGGCGCTTCGCTCTCGATTGACAACTATTCCATCGACGGCACCTACTGCTATTCCGAGAACCTCTTCGCGTCGGACGACTGGCGCGAGGTTTCGCTGTATTTCCGCACCGGCGAAGAACAGAACAGCGTCAACGTAGCTCTGCGCCTTGGCGGCTACGGAACGACCGCAATCGGCACGGCGGAGTACCGCAACGTGTCGCTGGTTGCGATTTCGTCCACTACGGAAACGATTGTGAATCTGCCAACCGAAAACGGCGTTGTCACGAACGTTTCGAGCGCGAGCGCGGCAGAGACGACGGTTTCCTCCGCAAATCTGCCGTTGATCTGGGCTATCGTATTTACGCTGATCTTTGCCGGGGTATTCGTCTATCTCTATCGCCGCGAACTTCGCTATGACAACCGCCTGCAAGAGCCGATTGCGAAGCCGTACATCGCGCTGATGATCATTCTGATTGCGGCGTTCATTCTGCGGCTCGTTTTGTCGCTGCTGTTTTACGGGCATCCGACGGATCTCAACTGTTTTATGGCCTGGGGCAACATGATGCTCGACGGAACAAGCAAGTTCTATACCTCCGGCACGTTTGCGGACTACCCGCCGGGCTATATGTATGTCTGCGGTGCGTTGGCGTGGCTATGTAAGGCGCTTGGCATTTCCTATGGCACGGACGCAATGGCGTTTCTCTTTAAACTGCCCAGCACGATTGCGGATTTAGTCGGCACCTATCTGCTCTACAGAATCGCGACGAAACAGGGCTTGAGCGAGCGCGGCGCGTTGCATCTCTCCGCGCTGTTTGCGCTCTGCCCGGTTCTGTTGTTCGTTTCCGGCGCGTGGGGGCAGATCGACTCATTGCTGGCGCTGCTGCTGTTGCTCGTGATCTGGTTTTTGCAAAACGACAAGCGGATTCTCGCGGGCGCGATCTATGGCCTCGCGATTTTGACGAAACCGCAGGCGCTGATGCTGGGGCCGATTCTCGCGGTCGCGTTCGCTGCGGACGTCATCGACGGCGGCAAGGACTGGCTCAAGCGGCTCATCAAGACGGCGCTGGCCGTGCTGGCGGCGGTCGCGGTGCTCTTTGTGTTGTCGCTGCCGTTCCAGGGTGGACAGAACTGGGACTGGCTGATTCAGAAGTACGCCGATACGGCGGGGTCGTATCGCTACATGTCCATTGAGGCGTTTAACTTCGGTTCGTTGATTGGCGGCAACTGGAAGACGGTGGACACGCTGTTTCTGGGGATTCCGTTCAGCTACTTTGGAATGGGCATGATCATGCTCTCGGTTGCGTATGCCTCGGTGCTCTATCTGTTCGGTCGCAAGCGCAGCAAGGGCGCGCTGTATCTGGCTGGCGCACTGGTCGTTCTGCTGATCTTTGCGTTTGGGCACTACATGCACGAGCGCTACATGCTGCCCGCGCTGCTGCTGCTGCTCATTGCCTATGTGTATTACCGTGACCGGAGATTGCTGATTGCATTTGGCGGCATGAGCCTGACCGCGTTTTTAAACGCGACCAGCGCGATGTATGTGGTGGATCATCCCGCCGCGCGGGCAAAACTTTACGAGCTGATCACGTTTGTGGGCTCGCTCTCGACGGTGCTGTTTGCACTTTTTCTTGCTTATGTGTCCTACCGGATTCTGGTTCGGGGCGAAATCATTTCGCCGCTGACCGCCGCGCCGGAGGAAGAAGAGGAGCCGGTGCGCAGGCGCAAGCGGGAACCAATTCTGCCGACGCTGCCGGTTGATAACAAGCTCCGCTACACCAAGCGGGACATGCTCTATCTGCTGGGCATTACGCTGGTTTACGGCATTGTCGCGCTGACCAACCTCGGCTCCCTGCGCGTCCCGCAGACCTACTGGGACGCAAAGACCGCGGGCGAGAGCATGACCGTCCATTTTGAGCGGACGGAGCACATTGCAGCGTACAGCATCTATGGCAACATCGATAAAGACGGAACGCTGCTTGTTTCGACGCCGTCCGGTCACGAGGAGACCTTTGCGCAGACCTATGACGACATGTTCCGCTGGAAAAAGGTGTCCACGGACTTCACCGCAAACGAAGTCACGCTGACGCTCTATTCCGGTACGCTCAAACTCAACGAGATGGCGTTCTTTGACGACAACGACCAGCTGATTCCGATAGCCTCTGTTTCGGGAAGTGACTCGCAAAAGCAACTGTTCGACGAACAGGATCAGGTGGATGCCATTCCGAGTTACTACAATGGAATGTATTTTGACGAGCTGTACCATGGGCGTACGGCCTATGAACACCTGCACAATTTAGACCCATATGAGAACTCCCATCCGCCGCTCGGCAAGATCTTTATCATGCTGGGCGTGAGTGTGTTCGGCATGACGCCGTTTGGCTGGCGCGTGGTCGGCGCGCTGTTTGGAATCGGAATGCTGCCGATCCTTTACGCCTTTGGCAAGCGGATGTTCAAGAACTCCAACTATGCGCTCGTTCTGACGACGCTGTTTGCGTTTGACTTTATGCACTTTACGCAGACGCGAATTGCGACGATCGACGTCTATTCCGTCTTCTTCATCCTGCTGATGTATTACTATATGTACCAGTACATCACGATGAATTTCTTTGTCGATGGACTCAAAAAAACGCTCAAGCCGCTCGCGCTCTCCGGTCTGTTCTTTGGCATTGGCGCCGCCTGCAAATGGACGAGCATCTATGCCGGGGCGGGGCTCGCCGCGCTGCTCTTTGGCTCGCTGATTGCGCGTTATCTGGAGTTTGCGCGCGTCAATGCGCAGGGAAGCGAGGCGGAGCAGGAACGCGTACGACCCTATTGGTCGCTGACGGTTAAGACGATGCTGTGGTGCGTGCTGTTCTTCGTCGTCATTCCGTTTACCATTTACTTTGCTTCCTACACGCCGTATTATATCTATGAATCCGGCAAGGAAACGGGTTACGGCCTCGGCGGAATGTTCAAAACCTTCTGGAAGTACCAGAATTTCATGTACAACTATCATGCGCATCTCAACGCGACGCATCCCTATCAGTCCAACTGGTACTCCTGGCCGTTTACGGTCAAGCCGATGTGGTATTACTTCAACAGCTATACCAGCCAGTCCCAGATTTCAACCATGAGCGCTTCCGGCAACCCCGCCGTCTGGTGGGTCTCCACGATTGGTGCGTTTACGCTGCTTGGATTGCGGCTGACGAAGAAGATTACGCCGGATCGCGCGCTGCAGATTTTCTGCGCGGGGATTCTCGCAAACTATCTGCCGTGGGTGCTCGTTCCGCGCTGCACGTTTATCTACCACTTTTTTGCGACCGTACCGTTCATTCTGATGGCGACGGTCTATGCGCTGCAAAAACTGGAGCAGCGATACCGCGACGCAAACTTCCTAAAATGGGTCTGGGTCGGGTTTGCGCTTCTATTCTTTATTCTGCTCTATCCCGGCCTGTCCGGCTTGCCGGTGTCGCCGGAGTGGGCGGCGTTTCTAGCGAATTTACCCGGAGGAAAGTTGATGTATGGAGCGTAAGAGCGAAGCGAAGAAAACGGTCTGGCAGATCATTAAGTTTGCCATTGTCGGTGTTCTGAACACACTGGTGGACTTTGCGGTGTTTCAGGCGCTGAACCTGCTGCTGGGCTGGGTCTATGTGGCACAGGTCATCGGCTACACCTGCGGCATCATCAACAGCTACGTTTGGAACAGCAACTGGACGTTCCGCGAACAGCGGACGCGTTCGTTTCGCGAGATCGCGCTGTTCATCGTGGTCAACCTTGCGTCGCTTGGCGTTTCCCTCGGCGTCATCTGGCTCTGCCGGGATGTGTTTGGCATCACCAACGAGTGGGTCGCAAGCTGGATGCCCGTTGCACTGAACGGCTTTATCAAGGGCGACACGGTGGATAAACTGATCGCAACCTGCTTTGCCATCGTAGTCAACTACGTTGGCAATCGTCTGTTTGTGTTCAATCAGAAACCGCAAGCGGCGGAACAGATCGATTCTCCGAAAACAAACGAATAACCAACAGCGCCGCTTCGGCGGCGCTTGTATTTACCGAGGCATTCCACCGCGGCTTGGCGTTTCTTGCGCCGCCGGCGAAGAGAGAAAACGACGGAAGGAACCTAAACCGCATGTTATCGCGCGTAAAAAGCCACGGGTTAAATGGAATTGGCGGATTTGGTGTACAGGTCGAAACGGATATTGCAAACGGATTGCCCGCGTTTGAAATCGTCGGGTTGCCGGACGCAGCGGTGAAGGAATCCCGCGAGCGCGTCCGCGCGGCGATTAAGAACGCGGGTTACGTGTTTCCGGCGGCGCGGATTACGGTGAACCTCGCGCCCGCGGACATGCGCAAGGAGGGCGCGGTCTACGACCTGCCCGTTGCGCTGTCCATTCTCGCGGCATCCGGTCAGCTCGGCGCGCACCCGGCGCTGGAGTTCGTCACCTTTGGCGAGCTGGGGCTCGACGGCGGCGTCCGCGCGATTGCGGGCGTGCTGCCGATGGTGATCGACGCGTTTTCGCAGGGAGAAACCGTGTTTGCGGTTCCGGAGGGAAACGCGGAGGAAGCGGCCTATGTCGAGGGCGTTTCGGTGCTGCCCGTGCCTTCGCTCGCGGCGCTTTGCGACCACGTCCGCGGGGACGCGGTGATTTCCTCGCACCCGACCGAGCGCTGGCAGAGCGGCGAAACGCGCTACGCGACGGACTTTTCCGAAATCAAGGGGCAGCAGGGTGCCAAGCGCGCGGCGGAGATCGCCATTGCGGGTGGGCACAACATTCTGCTGATCGGCACACCCGGCGCGGGTAAGACGATGCTTGCGTGCGCCATTCCGTCCATTCTGCCGCAGCTCACCTATGAAGAATCCCTCGAAATCACAAAAATACATTCCATCACGGGCGCAACAAAGGGGCGGGGCATGATTCGCGAGCGCCCGTTTCGCGCGCCGCACCACGGCGCGTCGAGTGCCGCGCTGGTCGGCGGCGGCAATCGCGCCATGCCGGGGGAAATCAGCCTTGCGCACTATGGCGTGCTCTTTCTCGACGAGCTGCCGGAGTTTCGCCACGACGTGCTGGAAGCGCTGCGCCAGCCGCTGGAGGACGGGTTTATCACCGTCAGCCGCGCGGCGGCAACGGCGACCTACCCGGCGGAGTTTGTGCTCGTTGCGGCCATGAACCCGTGCCCCTGCGGCAACTATGGCTCGCGAATTCACCCTTGCCGCTGCGCAAAGTCGCAGATTGAGCGCTATCGCGGGCGCATCAGCGGGCCGCTGATGGACCGAATCGACATTCAGATCGAAATGCCGGAGGTCGGTTTTCTCGAACTCTCCGAAAAGGCGGCGGGGGAGCCTTCCGCCGTGGTACGCGCACGCGTCGAGGCGGCGCGGGCACGCCAGCGGGAGAGATTCCGGAGCGACGGTATCTTGCTCAACGCGCAGATGAGCACAAAACTCATCAAGCAATACTGCGCGCCGGATGCGGCGTCCGAACAGCTGCTCGCCCGCGCCTATGCGGAGCTCAAGCTCTCCGCCCGCGCGTACCAGCGCATCCTCAAGGTTGCGCGGACGATTGCGGACGTCGAGGGCGCGGATACCATCCGTCTTGAGCACTACGCAGAGGCGATTCAATATCGTAGTCTCGACCAAAACGGAAGGGACGCGTAACATATATGCGCACGGTAAGCGAAGAAGAGCGCGCGCGACTTTGGCTGAACTACGCTGTGGAGTATAACGCGCGCGTATTTCGAAAGATCGCGAGCGGGTACCCCAGCCTAAGCGAGCTGCACGCGGCGTATCTGGAACACCATCTGGACGTTTCCGCCTGGAGTGAACGCGTGCGGACGCGGCTTAGTGAGGCGGCGAAGCCGGGATTTCTGGACGCGTTTCTGGAGCAGCTCGAATCGAAGCACATCGACTTTACCTATCCCGGAAAACGGAATTATCCAACCCTGTTAAACGAGATCAAAGACCCGCCAAGCGTGCTCTATTATATTGGAAGAATCGAGCCGAACCCGGAGCTAGCTATTTCGATTGTCGGCTCGCGGCACCCGACGAAATACGGGCTGGAGATGGCGAAGCGCTTTGGCGCGGAGCTCGCAGGCGCGGGTGCGCTGATTGTCTCCGGCATGGCGGAAGGCGTGGACGCCGCCGCCGCGCGGGGTGCGCTGGACAACGCCAATCGAGAGTGCGCAACCGTAGCCGTGCTGGGCTGCGGCGTGGATGTCGTCTACCCGCACTCGAACGAAAAACTATATGACGAAATCGTTGCGCGCGGAGCCGTCGTGTCCGAGTTCTTGCCGGGCACGCGCCCGGATCGCTTTCATTTTCCGATTCGAAACCGCGTGATGAGCGCACTGGCGCACGGAACGCTTGTCATCGAGGCGGCGGAGCGCAGCGGAACGTCCATTACCGTCAGCTGTGCCCACGATCAGGGGCGCGAGGTGTTCGCGATTCCGGGGCGCATCGGGGACGTGATGAGCGTCGGCCCGAACGCGATGATTGCGCACGGCGAGGCGAAGCCCGTGTTCAGCGCGGAGGACATTCTGAGCGAATTTGCATGCCTCCACGTGGCGGCGGAGCCGCGGCCGGAGGTCAAACGCATCGCATTTTCGAGCCTTTCCCAACCCCAGCAGGCGATCTGCCGACTGCTCGAACAGGGGGAAATGAGCTTCGACGAACTCTGCGAAACGCTGGGTCTGCCGATTGGCACACTGAATTCGTGCTTGACAGAATTGCAGTTTTTAGGAATAATGAAGCAGTTGCCGGGCAGATGGTACGTATTAGACACGTGCCAGACCGTTTTATCGACGGAATGAACGGCGGGAGGATCACAAATGTCAGATACCCTCGTGATCGTGGAGTCGCCCGCAAAGGCGAAAACGATCGGAAAATTTTTAGGAAGCAATTATAAGGTCGTGGCCTCAAACGGTCATGTGCGCGATCTGCCCAAGAGCCAGATCGGCGTGCAGATCGACAATGGTTTTGCGCCGAAATATATTACGCTCCGCGGACGCGGGGACGTGCTGGAGCGCATCCGCAAGGAAGCGAAGTCGGCGGATCGCGTCATTCTCGCGACCGACCCTGACCGCGAGGGAGAGGCAATCAGCTGGCACTTGGCGCAGGTGCTCAATCTCGACGAGAAAAGCAAATGCCGCATCGTGTTCAACGAGATTACGTCCAGCGCGGTGAAAAACGCGATCAAGAACGTCCGCCCCATCGACATGCGCCTCGTGGATGCGCAGCAGGCGCGACGCATTCTCGACCGCCTCGTGGGTTACGAAATCAGCCCGATCCTTTGGCGCAAAGTGCGCAAAGGTCTCTCCGCCGGACGCGTGCAGTCCGTCGCGACGCGCATCATCTGCGACCGCGAGAAGGAAATCCGCGATTTCGTGCCGGAGGAATACTGGAACATCACCGCGAAACTGCGCGAAACGACGAGCAAAAAGAGCTTCGAAGCGAAATACTACGGCGAAAACGGCACGAAACGTGACCTCTGCAACGAAGCAGACACGAACGAAGTGCTGAAGCGCATTGAGAACAACCTCTTCTCCGTAACCGACGTGAAGGAGGGCGTGAAGACGCGCCATCCCGCGCCGCCGTTTACGACGAGCAGCCTCCAGCAGGAAGCCTCCCGCAAACTCGGCTTTACGACCAAGCGGACGATGATGATTGCCCAGCAGCTCTACGAAGGCATTGAGCTCGGCGGCAAGGGTTCCGTCGGTTTGATCTCTTACATCCGCACGGATTCCGTCCGCATCGCGACGGAAGCGCAGCAGGCGGCGCGTGCGTATATTTCGGATCGCTTTGGCGCGAAGTATATGCCGGAGAAGCCGAACTTCTACAAGGGCCGCGCCGGTGCGCAGGACGCGCACGAGGCAATTCGCCCGACGAGCGTGGACAACGAGCCCGCCGCGATTAAGGATCATCTCACGGGCGAGCAGTATCGCCTGTATAAGCTCGTTTACGAGCGGTTCCTCGCGAGCCAGATGAGCGACGCGGAGTTTGCGACGACGCAGGTCACGCTGGACTGCGCGGGCGCGACGTTCCGCGCCAACGGCATCCGCACGATCTTTGACGGGTTCACCGCCGTGTATACGGAAGGCCGCGACGACGCGCAGGAGAAGGAAACGACTCTGCCGGAGCTCGCCACGGGCGAAACCTGCAAGGCGGAGAAGATTGAACACGAGCAGAAATTCACGCAGCCGCCGCCGCGCTACACCGAGGCGACGCTGGTCAAAGCGCTCGAAGAAAAGGGGATTGGCCGCCCCAGCACGTATTCGCCGACGATCTCCACCATTGTGGATCGCGGTTACATTGCGCGCGAAAAGAAGCAGCTTGTCCCGACGGAGCTTGGCTTCGTCGTCAACCGGTTCATGCTCGAAAACTTCGACGAGATCGTGGACGTTCAGTTCACCGCGATGATGGAGAGCGAGCTCGACGGCGTGGAAGACGACAAGGTCGGCTGGGTGGACGTGCTTTCGAAGTTCTACGGCCCGTTCCACAAAAAGGTTGAGGTCGCGCTGGAAAAAGCCCCGCCGGAAAAGATTCCGGACGAGGTTTCGGACATCGTCTGCGAAAAATGCGGCGCGATGATGGTCTATAAGATCGGTCGGTTCGGCAAGTTTCTGGCTTGCCCGAATTTCCCCACCTGCCGCAACACAAAGGCGATTGTCGAAAAGATCGACGTGCCCTGCCCCAAGTGCGGCGCGGCGCTGATCAAGCGCAAGAGCAAACGCGGCAAGGCGTTCTATGGCTGCGAACGGTATCCGGAATGCGACTTCGTCTCCTGGGACAAACCGACGAAGATTCCCTGCCCGCAGTGTGGCGGCATGATGGTGCAAAAGATCGGCCAGAACGGCAGCTACATTGCCTGCGTCAACAAGGAATGCGGCTATATTCACCGCAACGCGAAAAAGTCCAAGGAAGAAACCGAGGTAGAAGCGGAATGAGTGTTCCGCGCGTCACCGTAGTCGGCGCGGGGCTGGCGGGCTGCGAAGCGGCCTATCAGCTCGCCGAGCGCGGCATCATGGTGGATCTATATGAAATGAAACCCGAAAAGAAGTCGCCTGCTCACCATGCAAGCGACTTCTGTGAATTGGTGTGCAGCAACTCCCTGCGCTCCGACCGGCTGGAAAACGCCGTCGGGCTGCTCAAGGAGGAGATGCGCCTGCTTGGTTCGCTCATTCTCCGCGTTGCGGACGAGACGCGCGTTCCCGCGGGCGGCGCGCTCGCGGTCGACCGCGAGGGATTTGCCGCGCGGGTCACGCAACTGTTGCGCGAACACCCGAATATTACGATCCACAGTCAAGAGGTCACGCGCGTGCCGGATGCGCCCGCGATTGTCGCGAGCGGGCCGCTGACCTCCGATGC
>CAZDXW010000001.1:49196-72004 GCA_964509485.1 uncultured Christensenella sp. | reverse complement strand
TGATAAAAATCTACAAATGAACATTTCGTTACATCCACTATCGAACATCGGAGGGCAAGAATGGAATACTCCTATCGCTATTTTGAGCAGATTGCCGACTTCTTGAAGACAAAGATCGACTACACGCCCCAGATTGCCATTATCCTTGGTTCCTGTTTGGGGCCTTTTGCGGAGCAGATTGAAAACCCCGTTGTCGTGGATTACAAGGATATTCCGAATTTTCTGGTATCGACGGTGGCGTCGCATGCGGGTAAGATGATCTTTGGAACAATCTGCGGACGCAAAGTGGTCTGCATGTCCGGCCGATTCCACAATTACGAGGGATACTCCTTTGAGCAGCTCGTCATTCCAATTCGTGTGTTCAAGCTGCTTGGCGTGGAGACGACCATTCTGACCAACGCGGCCGGGGGAATCAACGTGGACTATCGTCCCGGTGATGTTATGATTCTCTCCGATCACATCAAGATGAACGGGGACAGCCCGCTGAGGGGCAGAAATGTGCCGGAGTTCGGCCCGCGGTTTTTCAGCACGGTGGACATGTATACCCCGCGTCTGCGTGAAATCGCGAAACACTGCGCGACCACGAGCGAATTGACCGTCCACGAAGGCGTATACTATTTCTACAGCGGCCCACAATTCGAAACACCGGCCGAGATTCGAGCCTTCCGTGCGCTCGGTGCGGACGCGGTCGGCATGTCCACCGTGACCGAAGCGCTGACCGCCGCGCACTGCAACATGCCGATTCTGGCGCTGGCCGTGATCACAAACATGGCGGCGGGGGTTATGGACGTGCCGTTTACGAGCCAGGAAGTGAACGAGACCGCAAAGTCCATTTCGCTGCAGTTCAGCGAGTATGTGAAGTCGATCATTCGGGAACTATAGGAGACAATATGAAACAGCTCTTCAAAAACTGCGACATTCTGGCAACGGAGAACGGCGCATTCCGCGTGATTCGAAACGGGTTTCTCGGCATTGACGGAACCGTCATCGACTACATCGGGGAAACGCGGCCGGCGCAGGCATACGACTCCGAAAAGGACATGCGCGGAAAGCTGCTTGCACCCGGTTTGATCAATTGCCACGGGCATTCGCCAATGGTTCTTCTGCGCGGCATTGGCAGCGACCTGCCGCTGCACGAGTGGCTGTTTGAACAGATGATGCCCATCGAAGATCGCCTGACCGCGGACGACATTCGCATTGGGAATCAGCTCGCGCTGCTCGAGATGATTGCCTGCGGCACCACCAGCTACTCGGACATGTACTTCGAGATGGAAACCGTTGCGGAGAACACGATTGCCGCTGGCATGCGCGCAAACCTGTGCCGCCCGGTCGTTTTTCCGGACGAACAGGAGAAATACGAAGACAGCGTCCGCGTAAAGCAGTCGTTGGAACTGTTTCGCGCGTACAACGGCGCTGCGGACGGTAGAATCAAGATTGATTTCTCCATTCACGCGGAGTACACGAGCTTTCCAGAAGTGATTGAACGCTATTCCACGGACTGTAAAAGTCACGGCGGCAGAATGCACATTCACCTCTCGGAAACGCGGAGGGAACACGACGCCTGCGTTGCCAAATATGGCAAAACCCCAGCCAAGTGGTTTTACGATTTGGGAACGTTTGATTCTCCAACGGCGGCCGCGCATTGCGTTTGGGTCACAGATGAGGACCTGGAGATTCTGAAGGCGAAGGACGTCAGCGTCATACACAACCCAACGAGCAATCTAAAGCTCGGCAGCGGGTTTGCGCCGATTCCAAAGATGCTGGAGCAGGGCATTCGCGTCACGATTGGGACGGACGGCGCGGCAAGCAACAACAATCTGAACATGATGGAAGAGCTGCATCTTGCGGCGATCATGCACAACGGATATCACCTCGATCCGGTGATCATGAACCCGGCGCAGGTCTTAACGATGGCAACCGCGAATGGCGCCGCCCTGCAGGGGCGCGCGGACACCGGTGCGCTTGCGGTTGGAAAGAAGGCGGATCTCATTGCGTTCCAACTCGACAAACCGCATATGATGCCGGATTTCAACGCGCTCGCGCTATTGACCTACTCGGCGCAGGGAAGCGACGTCTGCCTGACCATGGTGGACGGCAAGATTCTCTACGAAAACGGCGAGTATCTTACGCTGGACGCCGAAAAAATCCGCTTTGAGGCGGAAGCGGCGCTCAAGCGGATCTACGGCTAAGCACCTCGTTCTACAGAAGATTAAACGAAAACGATCAATCAAAAACCGCCTCGTTTATGCGCAATGTTTGGCGCAAGCGGGGCGGTTTCTTTGTTATTTCATAGTTAAACCGATATGTTTCTGAACATCAACGGATTCTTTCCGTGTGAATCACGGGACGCGAAGCGGCGCCCGATACTACTTTCCCTCCAGCAGCTGTACTTTCTTCTTCTCAAATAATTTCCGCCAGGCGTCGTCCACCGGCTCGTCCGTAACGACATAATCGAGCTGCTCGACGTCGCAGGTGGCGATGAATCCGGATTTTCCGAACTTGGTATGATCCGCCAGCAGATAGACGTTATCGGAGTTTTCAATGACGTTGCGGCGCACGTCCGCAATCATTTCGCTGGAATCGTTCAGGCCGCGAACCATGTCGATGGCGCGACAGGAAAGAAACGCCTTGTCCATGCAATGCTGCTTGAGATACTTCACGGTTTCCAAGCCGAAGAACCCTTCCAGCGATTCGTTAAAGATGCCGCCGGTGGAGATGATCTGGATATCCGGGTGCCCGGACAGCTTCTCGATGACGCGAAACGAGTTGGTAACCACGGTTAACGGAAGGTGCACAATCTCGTCGCAAAGGGATAGAACGGTTGTCGAGTGATCCAGAAAGATGCAATCGTTGGGCGAAATCAGGCTGGCCGCCTGCTTGGCGATGATCCGCTTTGCGTCGATCAACAGCTCGCTTTTAACGGTGTTTGGAATGCTGACGGCTTTACGGTCTTTGATGACGGCGCCGCCGTAGGAACGAAGAAGAAAACCGTCCTGCTCGAGCGACTCAAAGTCCCGGCGAATGGTTTGCCCGCTCACGCCGAATTTCTCGGCCATCGTTGCCACGGATACATTCTTGTGCTCCAGTAAATATCGTTTGAGTTCTTCTCTGCGTTCAATTGTCATCATAACGGATAAGTCCTTTCGTGATACTCTACAGCGTCTTCCCGAACGTCGTGCATGCGATAGATGTGTTCCGAATCGAAAAGCTGCGAAATGGAAGTAACTGGAATGGAGTGTAATTTGCGAGATAATCCATCATATTCTAACAGGAATTATGTCACATTATATTGATTTGGTCAAACCCTGCTTGTCAATCGACACCGGACGTGGAGAAATAACGTTGAGTAATGTGCGTTTTCGTCCGGCTGGCACCAGTGCAAACCGAGGCGAATTCTCATCGAAGCAGATATTATTCCTTCGCGAGCATTCCGGGCGAGAAGTATCGCTTGCCGGTTGCTGCCTTACGCGCATCCCATTCCGAGAGAATGCGGAGCGCTTCCGCGCCGACGAGGCACGCTTTTTTCTCCGCTTCGGGGTCTTCGTTCCATTCGCCGGTGATTCGATGCGCAACAACCGTGGCGCACATGCCCGCGCGCTTGCCGAACAGGCGGGACAGGGTGGTGACCGTTGCGCCTTCCATTTCGAAATTCAGCACGTTTGCCGCGCGCAAATCGTCGAAGATCGCATCCAAGCCGGACGGGCGATAGCCGCCGTAGGTGGTGCGGCACTGACCGGTATAGAACGACCCGCAGGTGCAGCCGGTTCCAACGTGATAGGGATAGCCAAGGTTCTCGCAAGCCTGAACGAGCGCCAGCGTGACCTCGAAGGACGCCGCCGCCGGATATTCCGGGCGAACATAGAACGGGGTGGTACCGTCTAACCGAACGTTGGAGTCGTTGATGATGATATCGCCAATGTGAATGCTCTCCTGAATCGTGCCGGTTGTTCCAACGCGAATAAAGGTATGCGCCTCGCGTGCGCAGAGATCCGTCAATGCACACTCGGTGCTGGGCCCGCCGATGCCGGTGGAGTACGCGCCGATGGCTGCGCCGTGGTAGACGCCGTGGGCGGCCTTTTGTCCGCGGGACAGGGTGTATTGCTCGGCCTCGTCCCACTGGGCGGCCATCACCGCAACGCGATTTGGATCGCCGGGCAGCAGAATGTATCCCGGAGCCTGCTTTGGAGCGCCCTTGTCCTGATGTCCGAGTTCGGACGCAGAAAGCGTTGCCCGTTGTGCTTCTACCTGTTTCATGTGGCACCTCCCGGTTGTATCATTATGAGACTTGCTTTTTTGTTGCGGATGCAACATTCCTGTTTCAAGTAGATTATACTTTGTCGTTGTATGATAGTCAATCATTATACATTGTGTTGCAACAAAGAACAATTTTGCTCATTACAAGCAAAAATCTTTGAGATTTGTGTTCATATTTATTGAATTATGTGAAATTTGCATTGACAGCCTCTTTTCGGGTGATATATAATCGTTCCCATAACAAACACATCCATCGTGGGAACAATCCATCGAAAGAATTCACGCAAAAAATCCAAGCATATTCAATAAAAAGGAGAAACAAGGCATGAAAAAGGTACTCGCATTGGTTCTGTCTCTCGTGATGACATCCATGCTCCTCGTCGGTTGCGCGACCACCGCCCCCGCAACAGACAACTCGACGGCAGCCGCTCCGGCCGCTACGGAGGCTGCGGAAGCTTCTTCCGACGCGCTTCCGGGTGCAGGGCTCAAGATCGCACTCGTTTGCGACAAGGTTGGTACCCAGGTATTTCTCGTGCAGATGGTCGAAGGGTTGAAGGAAGCCGCTGCCAAGTACGGCTTCGAATATACCGTTGCCGAGTGCGCGGACAGCGCGGCCTTTGAGGACAACATGCGCGCGCTCGTCGCCGAAGACTACGACCTGATCATTGGCGGCGGCTGGCAGGCAGGCGACGCGATCAACAAGATTGCCACCGAGTTCCCGGATGCCAGCAACTACGCGTTGATCGATTCCCAGGTGGATGCCGAGAACGTAAAGTGCATTTCCTATCGTGAGCAGGAAGGCGCATACCTGATTGGCATCATGGCTGCCCTGACGACGGATGGCGAATCGCACACCTACGGCGCGGTTCACGTCAACGAAGGCCCCGGCTCCTGGAAATGGCGCTACGGTTATATGGAAGGCGTTCTGTCGCAGGATCCCGAAGCACAGTTTGTGTTCAACTATGTCGGCTCCTACAGCGATCCGGCAAAGGCCAAGGAACTCGCCATTCAGCAGTTCGAACAGGGCTGCGTGTTCATCAACTCCGCGGCGGCGGGCGGCGACTCCGGCACCTTTGAAGCCGCTAAGGAAAAGGGCTTCTACACCTCCGGTCAGGACGTTGACCTGACGGATCCCGCGAATCCCTACATCGTTACCTCGCAGATCAAGGACACCTATGCAACCATGCTGAACCTGCTGGATGTCTACTTTGCCGGCTGGAATACGGACGATGAAGTTTGGGGCGTCGCCGAAGGAACCATTGGTGCGGTCTTTGTAACGCATGACAGCCCGAATCCGATGAGCGATCGCATCACTGCGGACGAACTGGCAATTGCCAAGCAGGCCGCCGAAGACATTCGCACCGGAAAACTGAACCTGACCGACATGCCCACGGAAGAAGAATACATCGCGAACAAAGCCAAATAAGCGCGAAGAATCTTCGAACATCGTCAAGCTGACGAGTCAGACGGGAAAACCGTTTCCCGTCTGACTCCTTTGCACATATTGAAGTATATGCTAAGGTGACTGGGAAAGGATGTGTTTGGATCGTGCTGCTGGAAATGAGGCACATCACCAAGGAATATGGAACGCTCCGCGCCAATGACGACGTAAATCTGACGCTCAACCAAGGCGAAGTGCTCGCCGTTGTTGGGGAAAACGGCGCGGGCAAGTCCACGCTCATGAAAATTCTTTACGGCTTGGAGATGCCGACGCAGGGTGAGATTTATTTAAACGGCGAACTTCAGAAGTTCCACAGCCCTCACGATGCGATTGCTCAAAAAATCGGCATGGTTCAGCAGCACTTCATGCTGCTCCAGCCCTGCACCGTGGCGGAAAACATTGTCTACGGCGCGGAGCCAAGAAAACTCGGGCTCTTCTTCGACCGAAAGCGCGCAAATGAGATTACGCTCGAATTGTGCGAGAAATACGGGTTACACATCGATCCGAATATGCGCATCTGCGATTGCTCCGTTGGGCTACAGCAGCGCGTTGAAATTCTAAAAGTCTTATATCAAAATGCAAACATCATCATCTTTGACGAGCCTTCCGCGGTGCTGACCCCGCTGGAAGTAACCGAGCTGCTTAAAACCATTCAAAAGCTCGTGACGATGGGGAAAAGCATCATCATCATCACCCACAAACTGAACGAAGTAATGGAAGTTGCGGATCGAATCGTGGTGATGCGGCAAGGCAAGCGCATTCAGGAAATGGCCAAGACCGACACTTCGATTGAGGAAATGTCGTTCCTGATGGTTGGCAGACACATCGTTGAAAAAGAAATTCCTTCTCCGCAGGTCGGAGATGTCATATTGGATATTCAAAATCTCGTGCTCGCGGGACCCGATCAAAAGAACATACTGGATCATCTGAATCTGCATGTGGACGCTGGCGAAATCGTCGGGATCGCGGGGGTTTCCGGAAACGGCCAATCAGAGCTGATTGAGTGCTTAACCGGAATGGTGCCCGCAACATCCGGCGACATTCGCATCTGCAATCAGAATGTGGCTGGCAAAAGCGTATGCGAAATCCGCGAGGCCGGTTGCGCCTGCATTCCGGAGGATCGCTATCTCTGGGGATGCGCCAAGCAGGCGACGCTGATGGAAACCTGCATCATGGCGCACCAACGCAGCGAGGGAATTTCGCGCCGGGGTATTCTGAACGATCGCGGCATGAAGAAATTCACGTCCGAGCTGCTCAAGAAGTATGACGTTCGCAACAGCGGCGTTTTACAGAAAGCCGGGGAGCTCTCCGGCGGCAACCTGCAAAAAATGATTGTTGCCAGAGAGGTTGAGCTGAATTCTCCCTTGCTGATCGCGGCGGAACCCACGCGCGGCGTTGACATTGGCGCAATGGAGTTCATTCACAGCCGCCTGCTGGAGAAGCGGGAGCGAGGGGACGCCGTTCTGCTGATCTCATCGGAACTGACCGAAATCATGACGCTGTCCGACCGAATCTACGTGATGTACGACGGAAAGATTGCCGGAGAGTATCGAAAGACGGATGCGACTGAGGAGAATCTGAGCATACTGATGATGGGAGGGCGCGTTTCATGAGCAAAGAACCGTCGGAAAACTCCTTTGCGGCAATGATCCGCCGAACGCTGCAGTCGCTTCGGCAGCCCGTGATTGCTACGATTATGGGCCTGCTCGTCGGCGCGGTGGTCATCCTCTCCTGCGGCGAAAACCCGCTGACGGTTTACGCCGAGATGTTCGAGAAGTCCTTCTTTAAGCCTTACTATCTGTTTTCAACCTTGACGCGCGCGACGCCAATCATCCTCTGCGCAATGGCGACGGCGATTGCCTGGCGCGCGGGATACATCAACATTGGCGTCGAGGGGCAGATGATTGCCGGAACGTTCACCGCAACGGTTTGCGCGCTGTATATTCCCGGCCCGCCGGTGCTCGTTGCCGTTCTTTCCTTTGTGATCGGCATGATTGCCGGTGCCTTGTATGCGCTGCTACCGACCATTCTGACCTGGAAATTCAATGTGAGCATGGTCATCTGCACGCTGATGCTGAACTATGTTGCCAGCTTTGTGACCAGCTACTTTGTGACCTATCCGCTCAAGGACATGTCCGGCGACGGCCTCGCGCTCCAAACGGTGCAACTGAATCCCGCCATGTGGCTGCCGCGGCTGACGCCCAAAAACACGCTGCATTACGGTTTTATCATCGCGCTGTTCGTCGTCGTATTTATGGTGTTCATCACGAAGAAAACGGTGTTCGGTTACGAGTCGAAAATGAGCGGGCTCAACGCCATGTTCGCCCGCTACGGCGGCATGAAGGAAGTAAAGGTCATGCTGATTACGATGGCGATTTCCGGGGCAATCGCCTCGCTGGCCGGCAGCGTTGAGGTGTTTGGCCTGAAATATCGCTATGCGGACGGCATGCTGACGTCAACGAGCTATGCCTGGACCGGACTGATGGCGGCGTTGATCGCCAATCTCAATCCGGTTGGCATGCTGGTGGTATCCATATTCCTGGCGGGGCTGCAAATCGGCGGCAGCGCCATTCAACGCTCCCTTGGCATTCCGCTCGAGATATCCACCATTATTCAGTGCTGCATAACGCTGTTTGTATCCATCAAACTGGTGTTCCACTACTTCAAAAAGAGAAAAGCGGGCGATCTTTTGAAGAAAGCGAGCGAAACCGTATGAACTGGGAATACATCGCTTCTATCGTCAACTCGACGATTCGAATGACAACGCCAATCCTCCTTGCGGCGCTTGGCAGCGCAATTTGCAGCAGAGTCGGCGTGTTCAACATCGCGCTGGAAGGGCAAATGCTGATTGCCACGTTCTTCTCCATCGTTGTGAACTACTTCACGGGAAACGTGCTGCTTTCGGTGCTGGCCGGGGTTGCTTCCGGCGCGCTGATTGGCTATATCGTTGCGGTTGTGCAGGTAAAATACCGCGCGGCGGACATGGTGGTTGGTACCTCGCTCAACCTACTTGTCAGCGGCGCAACCAGCTTTCTCTTGTACCTGATCTTTGGGCTGCGAGGAAAGCTGGTGGACAACAGCCTCGTTTCGCTCGCCAAGATCAACCTGCCGGTGATTCGGGACATTCCGTTTCTCGGCCGCGTGCTGGAGAATCTGACGATTATCGACTACCTGGCGTATATCATCGCGTTCTTACTGTTCATCTACCTGTTTAAAACCGTTTCCGGATTCCGCACGCTGTCGGTGGGCATCAACAAGGAAGCGGCGGAAAGCCTCGGCACAAAGGCGCTGCGCATTCAAATGGTGATTGTCACGCTCTCCGGCGCATTGTGCGGACTCGGCGGCGTGGTGCTGAGCATGGGGCAGGTAACCATGTTTACGGAGAACATGACCTCCGGCCGCGGGTTCATCGCCATGGCGGCGGCGAGCCTCGGCATGAGTCATCCGCTCCAGACCATCGTCTCCAGCCTGTTCTTTGGATTCTGCCAGTCGATTGGTATTTCGCTGCAAAACGTCATCAAGAGCCAACTGACAATGACGCTTCCCTACCTTGCAACGATTGTCGCGCTGGTCATCTCCGGCTGGAGAGCCATGAAGCGCAAGAACGGGAGGGCTTGAGCAATGCCAGAGAAAATGCTGTTTCCCTGCATTCATGTTGGGGAAGGCGATATTGCGCCGCGGGTCATCGTCTGCGGCGATCCGGCTCGCGCGGAGAGCATTTCCCAACGACTGGAACACCCGGTCTGTCTGGCGAAGAACCGCGAGTATTGGACGTTTTCCGGCGAATACAAGGGCGTTCCCGTGACCATCTCTTCCCATGGCGTCGGCGCGGGCGGCGCGGCCATTGCGTTTGAGAGTCTCTGGCGCGCAGGCGCGAAGGTCATCATTCGAGTTGGCACCTGCGGCGGCATGCAAGACGGAATCGACGCGGGAAGCATTGTGTTGGCAACCGCCGCCTGCCGGGAAGACGGGGTAACGGAACAGATGATTCCCTTGTCGTACCCCGCCATTTGCGATGGAGAGGTGGTTTCGGCACTGGCGGACGCAGCGCGAACGCGTGGCGTCGACGTACACAAAGGGATTCTGTTAACGCAAGCGCTGTTTTATCCGGGATTCTTAGAGTCGAAGGTAAAGCTCTATGCGCGGGCGGGCGTGGTCGCAATGGAGAACGAGGTGGCGGCGCTGCTGGTCGTTGCATCGCTGCATGGCGTGAAAGCCGGCGCGATCCTCGCCGCCGATGCAAAGGCGTTTGAGCTGGTCGGCGTAGAGGGATATCAACCCGATCAAGCCGCCGTCAAGCGGGCGGTCGAGAACGAGATCGATATTGCGCTGGACGCCATTGTCCGCGTGCAACTGGATTAAGAAAACCCGAACAAACACCCTGCGGGTATGGCGTGAACGTGAAATACCCGCGCGATGGACTTGGCAGGAAGGTGGCGCAATCCACCTTCCTTTTTCCAAACAACGACCGGAAACAACGGGGTTAGCAGCGATTTGCGCTGCTACAAAACATGTTTCGGGTAGATACCATACGCCAACGGCGTCTTCTCGGTCGGAGACTGAGACGGAAAGGAACCGCATGCCGATGCTGCGACGAACCATAACCTACCACTGGGTGCTTCTGGCGGCCTGTTTCCTGATGATGATGGCCTCGCTCGGGGTCGTGGTCAACTGCTTTAACCTCTACGCGGTGGAGCTGATCTCCACGCAGGGGTATTCCGCCAGCAACATTCAAACTATCGGAATGATTTCAACGATTGCGAGCCTGCTCGGCGGTCTTGTGATTGGCAGAATCATCAACAAATTCACGATGCGCGTGGTTTTGCCGGTTTCGGCGGTGATTATGTCCGCCGGATACTCGCTCTATTCCGTTTGCGATAGCCTGGGTATGTTCAATCTATTGGCGGTTGTCGTCGGGTTTGGCTTGAGCGGGGTGTCCATGATTCCATGCGGCATGCTGCTCAACAACTGGTTTGTGGAAAAGAAAGGCCTCGCAACCGGAATCGCTTTTTCGGGAAGCGTTGCCGGGGGCCTGCTGATGGTGCAACTCACGAAATGGATCATTGCCGCCTCCGGCTGGAGAAGTGCATATCTGATCATGGGCGGCGTGACGGCGGCCGTTCTGCTGCCCGTTACGCTGTTTCTGGTACGGGAGAGTCCAAAGGAGAAGGGTTTGCTGCCCTACGGAATTGAAACCGGCTCGCATCCTGCACTAGCCGCCGAAGAGGATCATCCACTCAAGGCAATCGATCGCGGCGCTTCCTTCTGGCTGCTGGCGGCGAGTTTCTTTCTCATTGGTTTCATCGCCCTTGGCGTGCAGAGCAACATTGGAATCTATCTGACGAAGAACATGGGCTATTCGGCGAAGTTTGCCGCGGATATCATTTCGTTGCTCATGGTGTTTGGCATTTTGGGCAAGATTCTGCTCGGCACAATTTACGACAAAAAAGGCGTGAAATTCGGCACGCTCTATGAAACCGTTCTGTTCGCGCTCATGGTGGTTGCGCTGGTGCGCGCGGAGACGAGAATCGTTGCAATCGCGTTTGCGGTGCTGTTCGGCCTGGTCAGCGCGATGATGACGGTTACGCCGTCTTACCTGACGACGCAGATTTGCGACAAGAGGAGCTATACGCGCGTCTATGGCCAACTCAACCTCTTCTTTGGCATTGGCGGCGCGATTGGCCCCGTTGTCGCGAGCAAGGTGTTTGACCAAATTGGTACGTATCAGCCGGTTTGGATCGCGTTTGCCGGTTTGTCGCTGGTTCTATGCGCCATGATTCTGCTCGCGATGAAGAAGAATCGCAATGCGCAGAGTGCGCTTTTTGCGGCTGCGAACGACAAAAACGCCGCTCGAAGCGATTCCGAGGATCCTTTGGCGTAGCGGAGACTTGCGATTTTGAAATGATTTAAATGAATTGGTCGGCTCTCGTCGTTTCGTAATGAGAGTGTTCGTATAGGGGGAGAACGGTGTATTACGTTATTGCGCAAATCGTTGGGTTTCTGGGCGCGGCGATTCTGATTCTGTCGTATCAGTGTAAGGACAGCAAACGCCTCTTTGCGATGCAGATGAGCGCAAACGCGGTCTATATCATTCACTTTTTCATGCTGGGTGCCTATTCCGGCTGCGTCAATCTACTGATCAGCTTCTTTCGGAATCTGATGTTGTTTCGCTCCGATCTGAAATGGACGCAGGCAAAAGGGTGGATGTGGTTCTACATCGGTCTAAATATCCTAATGGCAGGGCTGACCTGGAAAGATCTGTTCAGTATTTTCCCTTGCGTTGCCATGATCACCATGACGATTGTCATGTGGACAAGGGACGGAAAGAAGATTCGCATCGCAAGCCTGCTGGTCAATTCGCCCGCGTGGCTGACCTATGATATCTACACGATGTCGTACTCCGGAATCCTGTGCGAGTTGTTCAGCATGATTTCCGTGCTTGTTTCCATCAAGCGTTTTGGACTCAAGGCGCTCAGCGGAGACGAAGCGTGAGCGCTGCGCATCCGGCAGCCGCCATATGTGCGCGGCGGAATCCGTCGATTCCGTTGAAGAAGCAGAGGACTATGGTTTTGCAGAACCAACTAAAATGAAACGAGCACTGACGAAGGGATTACGACGAGCATTTCAAATCAAAATCCTCCTGAATTGTGCCGTGATCAGAATATTCTCAAATGAACTTGTAGAAACCCAATGGAATTGGAATAGCACAAAAGCCCAGATCATCTGGGCTTTTTGTATGTTTCAAATGTTCTATTTCGGGAACTATCCAAATCCTTCGTCAGGTGGTCTCGCGGATGATCAGTTCGGGCATAAGCTGAATCCGGTGGATGATGCTCAATTCGTTCTTCTCCACACAGCTGATCATGAGGTCTACGCCGAGCTCGGCCATTCGTTCCAACGGCGGCGAAAGCGTGGTCAGTGCTTTGTGCAGAAAGGGCGCTTCCCGAATGTTGTCGTTGCCGATTAAGGCGATATCCTCCGGTACGCGAAGCCCGGCCTCGTCGATGGCCCGCATGGCGCCAATTGCGATATCGTCGTACCCGGCGAGAAACGCATTCGGGCGGTTCGGGTCGGATAGGGCAAGCTTCATCATCTCGTATCCGGCGGTCTCAAAGCGCATGGTCTTATGGGTATAGATTGGATTCTCGGCGGGATTGAGCCCGTTGTGCCGCAGCGCGGCGATGAACTGGTCGTTTCGCAAATCCACCAGAATATAATCGCTCAAAAACCCGACGCGCGAATACCCTCGCTCCAGCAGATAGGCAATGGCGTGCGTAATGCCCGCCTCGTCGTCGACCATGATGTAGTTGTAATCGTTGCTGTGCAGGCGGGCTTCGATGAGCACCAGCGGGATTCCCTTGTCCTTCAGCGGCTGCGCGAATTTGTCCAGAATGTCCTGGTGGATTGTGCAGGCCAGAAAGATGCCGTCCACGTTGTATTGACAAAAGGTGTTGAGCGCCGCGACCTCTTTTTCTCCGCTAAACTGTGTGTTTGCGATCATCAGGAAATAGCCCTTGGCCTGCAAACGTTTTTCTATCTCAAAGATGATCCGTGCAAAGTAGTTGCTGTCCACCTCGGGAACAATGCACCCGATGATGCGGGAACCTTTGCCGACCATGATGCGCGCGGAAAGATTGGGGGAATACTGCAGCGCTTCCGCCGCCTGCTTGACGCGGTCGCACGTCTCCTGCGAGATATTCAGGCCGCCATTCAGCGCGCGCGACGCGGTGGAGATATTCACCCCCGCCTTTTTTGCTACATCCTTTAACGTTGCCATGCTCAACCGCCTTATCGTTCGTGCGCAATGGATTATTTCCTATGCTAATAGCGCTATTATAAACGATCTATGCAAAACTGTCCAGCGATATTGTGCAAACCATTGCATGAAGCAAAATCTAGGAAAGGGGACAACTTGCATGCCATTCTACGAAAATGTGATAAAAAGCAACAATATTGATCGAATATGGCGTATAAATAAAATTCCAGTGGAAACGATGGCGGACTATTGACACGCAATATGGCATATAGTATACTCGGATAAAGCAAACGTTTGCATTAGGAAGGGCAAATCCATTGGAAGACTTATCTTTGGCTTCGGAACTTTACAACAGCGTGAAATTTAACATGCACAAACTGATTCTGGATCTTCCGGAGCAGGACGCGAAACGAATCGCAATGGTGTTTGATGCGGATCGGAATGAAGTAAAAACTCTGATCGAATCCTTTCACCAAACCGTCCGAGCGGAAGCGGAACAAACCCGCAGGGAAGTGACCATTCCTAGGCTGGAAGGCAAACGTTCCATTGTATTTCTGGGGGATTCCATCACCAGCGACCGGGAGAGCTACCTGAATACCATTCGTGAACTGTACCGGGATCGGCCGAGTGTAAACATCATCGACGCCGCGATTTCCGGCGACAAGAGCGACGACGCGGTGATGCGATTTTACGAAAGAGTGCTTCGGTATGAACCGGACGTTGTCTGCATTCTGATTGGCACAAACGATCTGCGGCGAAACGACGATGCCTACGCGAACTCCTGCGTCAGCCTTGGTGATATTGAGAAGAACCTGCGCTACATCATCTCTCTTTTGAACAACCGCGGCACAAAGGTGATTGTCACCACCATCAGCCCGGTCATTAATGAAAGACTTCGAAAAAGATTTCCCGATTCCAACTGGTGTTATCACCCATCCGAAATCGACTCGCTCAACCAATTGATCTGCGAGCTTTCCATGGAGTATGGCATAACGCTCAACGACATGCGCCCGACATACGCGAAGTATTCTGCGGAAGAGATTCTGCTCAACGACGGCCTGCATTTGAATGCACTTGGACAACGGCTCTTATTGCGTAGTACACTGGCATGTCTGAACAAAATATTCTAATCCGAAATTACGATTAACGGAGCACAGAGATGGAACGAAAGAAGAAGAACTTTTTTAAATCAATGCTGAAGACGAAAGAGCTGGGGATTCTGTTTATCCTGATCCTGCTCAGCGCGCTGGTGGAGATCGTCAATCCGATCTTCCTGACCTACAGCAACATCATGGACGTCTTGCGCAACACATCGTACACCCTGATTATTGCGCTTGGTATGACGTTTGTGCTGATTGCGCGCGGGCTGGACCTTTCGGTTGGCTCCATTCTGGCATTGAGTGGACTGGTCTCCGCCGCGGCGATGTTCTATTTTCAACTGCCGATCTTCGTTGCGGTATTGCTTGGTTTGCTCTGCGGTGCGCTGTTCGGGTTCCTGAATGCGCTCTTTGTTGTGAAACTGAAGATTCCCCCAATGATCGCAACCCTCGGCAGCCTGTATATGGCGCGCGGACTGGTTCTCGTGTTGACGAAGGGCTCGCCCATCTACCCGCTGCCGGATGCGTTCTCGCAGTTCGGCAAGAGCTATGTCGTGGGAATTCCGTATATCGTTCTGGTGGCTGCCGTTCTGGCGCTGGCCGGTCATATTATATTGAAGCACACGACCTTCGGACGAAAGGTCTACGCGATTGGCGGCAATCCGGAGACGGCAAAGTTCGCGGGAATCGACGTGAACCGCGTTACCTTCAGCGTGTATCTGCTCTGCAGCACGCTCGCCGCGCTGTCCGGCATTCTGACCGCGGCGCGCATGGGCTCCGGCCAGCCGAGCGTCGGGGACGGCACGGAGATGACCGTCATTACCGCGGTCATCATTGGCGGGGTCAGCCTGAACGGCGGCGCGGGTACCATTCTGGGCACGGTTCTTGGCACGCTTCTGATGAGCGTACTATCGAGCGGCATGAATCTCGTTGGCGTCTCCGCGTACTGGCAGAAATTCGTCATGGGCCTGATCATCATCGTAGCCGTCGGATTTGACCAATACCAGAGGAGCCAACGAAAGGCGGCTTAGGAAGAGTGGCAGCTATGGAAAAGATACTCGAAGTGAAACAGGTGTCCAAGCACTTTGGCAAGGTTACGGTGTTTCATCAGGTGAGCCTGGACCTCTATCAAGGTGAAATTCTGGCGATTGTCGGCGAAAACGGCGCTGGCAAATCGACCATGATGAATATTCTCTCCGGCGTCTACCCGGCGGGTGAATACGAAGGCGAGTTCTTTGTTCGGGGCAAGAAATGCGAGTTTCGCAGTGAGCACGACGCGAAGGAACACGGCATTGAGATGGTCCATCAGGAGATCAGCCTGCATCGGGATCTCTCCGTCGCCGAGAATCTGTTTCTGGGCGTGTTGCCCCATCAGGGGCCGTTCATCCGCTGGAAAGAGATCTATCGCGAAGCGCAGAAATATCTCGATATTGTCAATCTGAACGTCGATCCCTACGAGGACGTTCGAAACCTGAGCAACAGCCAGCAGCAACTGCTGAGCATAGCAAAAGCGCTGGTCTGCAAACCCGAAATCATACTGCTGGACGAACCGACCAGCGCGCTGACGGAATCCGACGCGCGAAACCTCAACCAGATCATTCGGAATCTCGTTTCGCAGGGCATCTCCTGCATCTATATTTCGCATCGTCTGGACGAAGTGCTCGAAATTGCGGATCGCATTGCGGTGCTGCGCGACGGCGAGATGATCTCGGTTCGCAGCCGCGCCGAATCCACGGTGGATCAGATCATTGGCGATATGATCGGCCGTCCGCTCGGCGAAATGTACAACAAACAACCGGCATCCATTGGAGACGTCGTGTTTTCCGTGGAGGGGTTGACGGTTCCGCACCCGTATATTCTGGACAAGAACAGCGTGGAAAACGTCAGTTTCGAGGTTCGGCGCGGCGAGATATTGGGCTTTTCCGGCCTGGTTGGCGCCGGACGGAGCGAGAGTATGTGCGCCGTGTACGGCTATACGAAAAAGACCAGCGGAAAAGTGTTTCTCGATGGCCGTGAAATCAAGATTCAAAAACCGCGCGACGCAATTTCGCAGGGAATCGGAATGGTCTCCGAGGATCGCAAGGGCTCCGGCATCATCGCGCCGATGACGCTGCGGGAGAACATGACGATTGCGAGCCTGAAGGACATCTCCAAGGCCGGGTTCCTGAAAAAGAAGAAGGAAGAGAGCCTTGCGCAGACCTTTTACGACATGCTGCATGTGCGCGCCGGCGGCATTGAGGATCGAATTTTAAACCTCTCCGGCGGAAACCAGCAAAAGGTGGTTCTGTCCAAGTGGATGATGAAGGACCTCAAGGTGCTGATTCTCGACGAACCCACGCGCGGCGTGGACGTTGGCGCAAAGATTGAAATCTACAACATCGTTTACCGGCTCGCCCAGAAAGGCGTTGCGATCATATTCATCTCGTCGGAACTCAACGAGTTGATCGGCGTCTGCGATCGAATGCTTGTCTTCGGGCACGGAGAGATCTGGGGAAATATCGATCGCGATTCGTTCTCGCAGGAGACGGTGATGAAAGCTGCAACCTGTGTTGAAAAATACGGGATATAACAGATAAAAAAGGAAAGTGGAGGAAAGACTTATGTATCGGAAAAAAGGAATACTGCTTGGCATCGCGCTGATCATGGCGATGAGCCTGCTGTTTGCAGGATGCACGGCAGCACCCGCAACGACGACCGCCCCGGCTGCAGAAGCGACCGCCAACGAAACTGCAACGGAAGCCACCGAAGCCCCCGTCGCGACCCAAGACGTGCCCTACATCATCTGGGTGAACCCGCTGGTTGGAAGCTCGGTCTTCACCAGCGCCGACAACGGCATTACGGCCGCGTCGGAAAAGTTTGGATTCAAGCTCAAGATCATCGGGCCTTCCGTGCTGGATGATACGCAGATGTTTGAAGCTCTGCAGAGCGCGATTGTGGAGAAACCCGACCTCATCGTGACCACGCCGTATAACTTCACCGCCATCAGCACGCTGTATGCGCAGGCCAAGGAAGCGGGCATCCCGATCATCGACATCAGCTCCGACTCCGGCGCAGACTCCGGCCGCGTTTGCTTCATTGGCACGGATAACGCCGCATACGGCGCGCTCGCCGCGGACTACATCAACCAGGTCAAGGGTGGAAAAGCCAACGTGCTCACCATGATGGCCAACCTCGACACCAGCAACCAGCTCCAGCAGCGCGAGGCGTTTGAAGCCAAGTGCGCGAGCGACTATCCGGACATCAAAACCATTCTCGTGGATGCGGACAACGCCGACAGCGTCGTGAGCCTTGAGAAGTTCAAGGACGATATGAAGGCGCATCCGGAAATCGACACCATCCTCTGCCTCGAAGGCTTTGCTGGCCCGTCCGCAGCGCTGGCCTGTGAAGAACTCGGCATCACCGGCAAGGTGACCATTCTGGCCATCGACGACACCGCGGATACGCTCCAGAAGATTCGCGACGGCGAGATTTGGGGAACCATGGGTCAGAACTTCTACAAGATGGGCTTCATGGCCGGCCAGCTGGCGATGGATTATCTCACCGGCATCAAAGTTGATTCCATCTACGACTCCGGCACCGTGCTGATCACGGCGGACAACGTCGAAACCTACTCGTACGAGTAAGTATAGTTTCTGACGGGATACCTGCTTCTTCTTACGATTGAGCGCGTTCCTGAACAAGCGAAAGACCAGTTGGCAGCATTGCCGACTGGCCTTTTGCGCTATAGAGTTGAGGCGAACCGCTTTTGCAGCGACAGGGTAAGAATGAATAGCTGCTTGTGATCAAGGTGGACAATTCTCATCAAATCATCTTCAACGTACGTCTGTTCACATACAGAATCACAGCAAGACTCAGCATCGCAGCCAGCCCCGCAAAGAGCAACACATGTGACACGCCGAGATGGTCGGTTAAAAACCCGCCCGCGAGGGTCGAGACGATGGCAGCGGGGGTGAGGATCGCGGTCGTCGTGCCGTAGGCGCTTGCGCGAATCTCAAACGGGGTGATGCGATCCCTCACCGAATGCAGCGTCACCAGCGTCATATAGAAGATCACATAGCTGACGAACACGATCACCAAGGACAGCGTATAGTCCCTGCAAAATCCCAGAAAGATAAACGAGGCGTAGTGCAGGCTCAACCCGCCTGCGATCAGCCGTATAGGCTTGATCCGCGTGGCAACGTACGGCCCAAAGAGACTGCCGACAATGCTGCCCGCTCCCACCAGCGTTACGAAGAATCCGTACTGCTCGCTGGTGCAGTTGAGATAGGACTTGACGTAAATGACGAACAGGGAGAGCTGCAGCCCCAGAAACAATCGCCAGAAAAAGGAGATCGACGTAATCAGACCAAACACCTTGTGCTCCAGCATGAATTGAAACCCTTGTTTCGCGTTGGCGAGGAAGCCCGGTCTTGCGCTTGCCGCCAGTTTCTCCACGCGAATGGTAAACGAAAACAACGCGACGAGCAGGTACACTATGCCGGTCACATACAGCAGCAACTTTATGCTCAGCGTCATGATGATCAGCCCGCCGATCAGCGGGCCAAGCAGCTTTGCGCTGTTGAGCAGCGTGAGCGCGACGGCGTTTCCGGAGGCGTAACGGTCGCTGGAGACGACCTCCGCCATGAGCGTACCCCGCGCGTTTACGATCACGGTAAAGCAGATTGAGGCGAGAAACCAAATGACCTGAAAGACGGCCATATCGGAGACATTCGCCAGAAAGAAGAGCAGGATTCCGGTCAACACAGCCGAAATCGCAAGGCTCTTTTCCTTACCGATCCTGTCCGCAATCCCGCCCATAACGGACGAAAACAGCTTTGGGATAAACGTCAGTGCGGTAAAGATGCCGACGTTCAGCGCGCTTCGAGTCAGATCGTAGATGTGTACGGTCATCACAAAATAGAGGAACTCATAGCCGAACGCGGACAAAAGAAACGCCGAGAAGAACAGCAGCTGGTTCTTACGCGGGGGATTCGACATGCGTAAGCTCCTCCAGAATCCAACGCGTCACTTCTTTTGTGAGCGGAATGCAAATCTCCTGCTTGACCTTTTTGCCGTACAGCTCCACCGCTTTCGGGTCGGTCTTGTCGTAACCTAGGATGTTTCTGCAATCCGGTGAGCCGTACTTCTCGCAAAACCGATGGTAGATTCGGTTTGCGGGTTCGCAGGCATCCTTCCGGTCAGCTTCCTCGGAGCTCCTGCCCTTGAAGAGTCCCATGCATAGATACGCCGCAAGCAGCGAGCCGCAAGCGGCACCGTTTCCGGTCAAGCCGCCGCCGAATGGCGTGCTGATTCGGAGTGGGAGATCGCCTTCCAGCCCCATATACTCACTGACGGCGGTCACGACCGCCTCGCAGCAATGGTACTTTTCGGCGTAGAGCTGGCCAGCCCGTTCCGCAACTTCATCAATGGTCTGCATTTTCGGTTTCCCCCTGTTTACTATTGATAATCTATTTGTGTTTTCGGATTTCGAAACTATTCATTCAATCATTGTTCTGCAAGTGGATGCTGTTGTACTTTAAAAAATCGCCCGCCGAAGTTGAAGAGAAACACGCCGAGCAGAATGATTCCGCCGCCCAGCAGCGTTGCGCCGTCCGGCACCTCTCCCGCGAGGACAAATCCGAGGAGACTGGTCAAGAACGGCGTAAAGAACATATAGTTGCTGACCTGCGATGTCTGCTTTGCCAACGAGAATGCCTTTGCCCACGCAGCGTAGGCAAGCGCGCTGGAGAAGACGCCCAGTATCGCAAGATAGACAAACTGGATGCCCGGAGCCGACGAAATCTCGCGAACGGAGATCGGCGCAAACACGCTTAGCAGCAGCGTGCCGAAGAATATGCTGTACGTCGCAGACTGAAACGCGGAGCAGGTTCGAATCAACCGCCGCTGGATCAGGTTATATGCGCTGAGCGCAAGTGCCGCGGCCAGCAGCCATAGAAGCCCAAGGTTGACGGAGAATGCGCTCTTCATCAGCGTCAACACGGCGACGCCCAGAAACTCGATTGCGATAGCGATCCACTGGTAGGCAAGCAGCTTCTCTTTGTAAAGGAAGCGCGCAAGCAGCGCCGTGATCACAGGAACCGTGGCGAGCATTACGCTGCCGGCGCTTGCCGAGACCGTCTTCTGACCCAAATTGAACGCAATCATGTAGAGAAAGAAGCCGGTGGTGCCGGAGAGCAGGATCCACGGAAGATCCGCCCGGCGCGGCAGCTTCATCTTGGTTACAAGCGCGAGTATCAGGAGCGCGCAGGAGGCAAACAGATACCGCAAGAATCCCAGCGACAACGCGGAGAAATATTGCAGTGCAAGCCGCGTGAGCACATATGCCAGCGACCAGAACAGGATCGTGGCAATCGCATATGGATGAAAACCAGCTCGTTTTAGCATCTCTCGCCTCGCTTGCTTGCAGATTACGATCAGCAACGCTATAATGACACCACAAGCAACAGGTATAGAAAAGATACAATTTTTAACAATTTATATTGAGCCGGTTGCGAGGTAGAGAAATGATGCATCTCAATTTGGACGACACAAAAAAACGCTCGCTGACGAAACAGATCTACGGCGAGATACGCGGAAAGATCCTCTCCGGCGAGTTGGAAGCGGGACAATCCCTGCCATCTTCGCGCGACTTGAGCCGCGAACTCTGCGTTGCAAGAAACACCGTGCTCACCGCTTACGACATGCTGGTGTCAGAGGGCGCCGTCTACAGCGTCGGCGGTTCCGGATTTTTCGTCAGCTCGGACGTGAAGTGCGAGCCGCGCAGCATGCCGCTGGCAGATCAGCAGACGGCGTCGCTTGCGGATGTCGTAATCACGGACAAAACCATCAGCTTCGACAGCGGAATGCCCGCGTGTGACCTGTTTCCGCGGCACCGATGGAACCGCGCGGTATCGGAGGCGTTCTTATCCGCGCCCGTCTCGGCACTGGGATATGACGACCCGCAGGGCCGTCCGGAGTTTCGGAGTGTCTTATGCAGCTATCTTAAAAGGACGCGGGGAATTTCCTGCAGACCGGAGCAGATCATCATAACCTCCGGCACGAAGCAGGGGCTTTCGTTGACCGCAAAATGCCTGCTCAACGCGAACAGTGAAGTATGGTTGGAGAATCCATCCAACGCGAACGTGGTGAAGATTTTCTCCTACCACACAAACAAGCTTACGCCGTTTGAGGTGGACGAGCAGGGGCTGCGTCCCGAACTGTTTCCCGCGCGGGGAACGCCAACGCTCATCCTGACCACGCCTGCACATCAGTTTCCGATGGGCGGAATCCTGCCAATGAAGCGCAGGGCGGAGCTGATTCAGTTCGCGCGGACTTCGGGCACCTATCTTCTGGAAGATGATTACGACAGCGAGTTTACCTATGACGCGCCGCCCTCCAACTCCCTGTTTGAGCTGGATTGCGAGCATGTGATCTTCACCGGCACGTTCAGCAAGGTTCTGTTTCCGTCCGTCCGGCTCGGATATCTGGTCGTGCCGATGCGATTGGTTGCTCAGATGCGGGAGGTGAAGCGTCTCTCCGACCACCATTCAAACTCCATCTATCAGCTTGCGCTGATGCGGTTTATCGAGAGCGGAGAGCTAGAGCGGCACATTCGCCGCATGAAGAAGGAGTACCGGCAGCGCCTGGACACCTTGCTGGAATTGCTTGCCAGCCGTTTTGGCGATCAGGTACGCGTTTATGGAACCGCGGCTGGAATGCACGTCGTAGCGGAGTTTGACCGCGTTGCGTTTACGGAGGAGCGGATTCGGCGGCTGTTGCAGGCGGGTGTCTATGTTGTGCCGGTCGAGAACCATTCTCTGATGAAGGGAACGCATACAAACCAGATCATTCTCGGTTTCGCCGGACTCTCCGCAGAAACCATGACGCGCGGCATCGATCGGATCGAGGCAGAGCTGTCGGGATTATCATGAAGTGTCCCAAATAGGAATTTAGAAGCATTGAGCAAGAAACGATATTGAAACGGCCTCGAAGTTCGTTTTCTGCGCAAATTTAATCGGCGTGAGGTATCATGCAACGTTACACGGAGGAACTCATTATAGTTCCTTCGCCAGCGCTCTGCTTTGTCTCCAGCATACTTCGGAAAAACGTTTCTGCTCATGTTCAGACCCTGGTCCCAAAAGCTGCCGCGGTAGAATTCGAGATGAACTCGATAGTAATTTAAGTATCGGAAGTTGCAGTCGATTTGAACGGTAAATTGATTGATATCATTCCAGGTTGTACCGTGACAAAACCAATACAAATCATGTATGATATTCGTAGA
>CAZDXW010000001.1:0-49096 GCA_964509485.1 uncultured Christensenella sp. | reverse complement strand
CATTCCAGGTTGTACCGTGACAAAACCAATACAAATCATGTATGATATTCGTAGATTTTGTATATCGGTGTCGAGATAGTTCAGAGGTAGAATATGACTAACCCAAATGATGATGGGAGTATTCCGACAAGCGCAGATGAAAGCATTCGGCGTGGATTGCATACAGAATGTATGACGCCGAAGCCTCCGACACAATTGGATCAACCGGTGGATACGCCGAAACAGCAACATCCCAAAACAAAGTTGCTGCTGTTTGCAGCGGGTACTTTGGTTTTGCTTGCGTTGTCCATATTCCTTCTTTATGCGGTTTTAGGGCCGGATGGTTCCGGCGAAATGCTTCTGAGAACAGACGATTCCAAGCTTACTCCGAATACAATCGGTGTTATTCTGCCAACACTGGACACGACATATTATAAAAATCTTGCGCAAGCTTTTGTTGACGAGGCGGACTATTACGAGTGGCTGGTCGATGTTGTACCAAACAGCGCTGCTAAAAACGCACAGGAGTCGCTGGAACAATTGCTTCAACAGAACGTGGATGCAATCATCATTGATCCGGATGGTTTGGACGAGAAGGCGATTCAGGCATTTGATAACCGATGTAAGGATGCAGGCGTTCCCTGTGTCATGCTGCTCAACGAAGGGGAACGGTACGACTGTTGCAGCTCTTCGGTGTGGTTTGATTTTCAATACCTGGGGACGGAAATGGCGCATGCAAGCGAAACTGGCCCCGCCTATGCAATTGGCAGCAATCCCGACAGCCTGACAACCGGTTGGCTGGAAGAAGGGCTGCTGCGAGACGCACACTATGGAATTGCCCGAGACGGAGCATCCGGCTTGTGTGGCATTGCCTATGTAGACGAGAATCGAACGGCTAAACAGGCGGTAACGGACGCGTTGAACACGTTTCCGCAAATCCGCACGATGTTCATTCTGGATCCGGACATCGTGCCGGACGCACTGCGGGCACTCGACCAGGTCGGCTATACGGGAGCAGCGTATTGCTACGCATACGAATCGGATGTAAGTGACCCGCAAACAACCCCGAAAGACGAATCGATTTGGTATAGCTATTATCATTTTAGTGAAACAGCTTATTTCTGCGTGATGGCTGTTGCCGATCAGTTGGAGTATGGAAGAGAGCCGTCGTATTATACGGTGAATCCCTATATTCGATAGGGATAACAAAATGCTAGACGAATTGAATTCGGTGCCGCAAGAAGAAAAGGACTAGGAAGGTTCAAGCATATGTATTTCAAGTACATTCCTGGCATATGGTCCATGGTGATATCGTTTTTTATCGTCATGATGCAGGGTTTGTTTTCGGTGATCTATTACAGAGTCAGGGGTGCAAAACTGTTTGGCCTTAGCATGCTTTTTCTAGGCGGCTGGATCGTCTGCAAGGGACTCTCGATCCTGAGCGCAGACTTTTACACGCAGAATTTCTGGGAAAACGCTACATTCTGTTTGTATACGGCTTTGCATACAATCTGGTTTATTATGGTGCTTCAGTTTGGAGGCAAGCGGGAATGGCTGAAATCAAAAACGCTCATCCTTCTTCTTATCCTTCCGATTCTATCGATGATTCTAGTCTGGACAAAGCACTTCTCCGGATTGGTGTATTATGGGTTTTCCATAGACGCCGGGGTGCGACTGCCGGCCACTTCTCGATCCTTCGCCTGGGTTTTTTTGCTCAATCCAATTTACACATATACGCTGGACGCCATTGCAATGATACTGGTCTTTCAAAAATCGCTGTTCTATAAATCCATTTACGGAATGAAAATGTCTTCGTTTTTACTGGGGCCAGTCATCAGTATTTGTCCGAGCCTGCTTTATCTGATGTCGTTTTGGCTGACCAAGGGATACGACATTACCGGTGTTTTTTTGAGCGTTGCATCCGTGCTCGCAGCGGCGGGCGGCTATCACTTGTTTGTTTCAGCGCCAATTGCCAGAGGGGCGGCGGTGGACAACATCAACGTTGCAATTCTCGTGATAAACAACTACGGGAACATAGCGGATGTAAATCACGCGGCTCAATTGATGTTTGAGAAAAACAAGAGGTCGCTGCTCGGCATGTCGGCGGTGAGTGTTCTGTCGAGCCTGAGCCGCGAACTGTGCGACCTGCAAAACGGTGATTCCACCGAAATTCTGTTGGAGGAGAACGCGGGCGCCAGGAAGTATCTTCGCGCGCAAAGGATGCCGATTACGAGTAAAAAAGGCGTTGACGCCGGATATGTCGTTCTGATTTCCGATATTACGGAAATGCGAATGGAACAGCAGCGCACGCTGCAGCAAACCACAGCGGTCGTTGCCAGCAGAGAACGCGAGAAGCTGGCCAGAGACCTGCACGATAATCTCGCGCAGGTGCTGGCGTCGATTAGCATGCAGGCGCAGGGAATCTGCAACGAGCTCAAGTATGAGGAAACCGAAAAGGTATATCGGGATCTTTCGAGACTGGTCGATATTTCGCAAACAGCACACCGTGAGATACGGGACTACATCCACAGCGTGCGCGAGGCGCAATCGGTGGAAAAAGACCCATTCGCCGTGACCAGAGAGACCTTGGAAGAATTTCATAGGCAGACTGGCATTGCCGTTTCCGAGAATATTACTGGAGCGAATGTCGTCAGTCGATTGAACAATAGAGCCCGGGTGAACCTTTACTATATCTTAAAAGAGGCGTTGAACAACGTTCGTAAACACGCCACAGGCGCAAAGCAGGTTGCGTTGACGATGCGACAAACAAAAGACGCCCTCTGGATTTTTCTACGCGACGATGGATGCGGGTTTGACCCGGATATTTCCATTGAGAATCACTTTGGATTAAACATTATGCGTGAGCGCGCGGCGGAAATGGGTGCGGAGCTGAGCATCGAGTCAAAACCCGGAAAAGGAACCCAGATCCAACTGTTTCTTCCGTTGGAATAGAGAGGATAGCATATGTTAAAAATACTTCTTGTCGATGACCATAAGCTGTTTACCGATAGTTTGAAGTTTCTGTTGGGAACCTATGGGATCGAGGTTCTCGGTGTAGCGGAAAACGGGTTTGAAGCACTGCAAAAAGCCGAAGAACTGAAGCCAAACGTGATTCTGATGGACATTATGATGCCGGGGAGCAATGGAATTCAGACACTGAAGCGAATCAAGAGCAAGATGCCGGACGTCAAGGTGGTCATGCTGACCACGTCCGATGAAGACGAGAACCTGTTTCAGGCAATCAAGCTGGGGGCGTCCGGTTATCTGCTGAAAAGCATGAACGGGAATGAACTGGTCGAAATGCTGCTCAATATCGAGAAAGGCGGCGCTCCGCTCGCGCCGAAGCTGGCAACGCGTCTGCTCAATGAGTTTCGCCGTGGTGGAGAGCCGACAAACGCCGTTGTTGCGCAGGTGGATGCAGCAAATGATGACCCGTTGACACAACGTCAGATTGAGGTGCTGGAAGCGGTGGCTCGAGGCGCGACCTATAAGGAGGTTGGTAGCCAGCTGCACATCACCGAACGAACCGTGAAGTATCATATGGCGACCATTATGGAGATACTCCAAACAGAAAACAAAGCGCAGGCGATCGCCTACGCGACGAAGATGGGATGGATCCATCAAAAATAGAGAACTCAGAGTACAGTTTTTGAAAAGTACAGTCGAAAGAAGCCGACTGTACTTTTTTCATTTTGCTGGACTGTATATCGGTACATTGTGAAATAGTTACAATCAGTGTTAAATAAAGGGGGAACGATGTAAAAGGAATTGGGAAACGAGGGATGGGACATGGCGCCGAGAATACTGCTGGCAGACGATCATAAACTGTTTACCGACAGTTTGCAGTTTTTATTGGGAACCTATGGCGTAGAGGTTGTCGGTGTGGCTTGCAACGGAAGGGAAGCGGTGCAGAAAGCCGAAACGCTTACACCGGATATTATTTTAATGGATGTCCGCATGCCGGAATGCGACGGGATTGAAGCCCTCCGTCAGATCAAGGGGCGGATGCCGGGGATAAAAATCATTATGCTGACCACGTCCGAGGACGACGAAGATTTGTTCCAGGCAATTAAACTGGGCGCATCCGGCTATCTGCTCAAGAGCATGAACGGAGCGGAGCTGGTTGATATGCTGTTGGACTTGGAAAACGGAGGCGCTCCGCTCTCGCCCAGGCTGGCGGCGCGGCTGCTCCGGGAGATCAGTAGCAGCGATCTGAAAAATCGTGTGTTCCTCTCGGGGGCGAACACACACATCGGCAGCGGGCTCACTGAACGACAAATGGAAGTACTGGAAGCGGTAGCAAAAGGAACGACCTATAAAGAAACGGGCGATCTTCTTGGAATCACCGAACGAACCGTAAAATATCACATGGCTTCGATCATGGAGCAACTGCAAATGGAGAACAAGTCACAAGTAATCGCGTACGCAGCGAAGATGGGATGGATGGAGGACAGGAAGTAGAGCCTAAAAAGAGCAATAGCAGCACGACTTTAAGTACAGTTTAGTTCGCTGAACTGTACTTAATTTTATGTCCAAACTGTATTTCCGTACATTGTGGAGTGGTTTACGAAGTGTTAGAAATGAAACTGTGGAAAACAACATAAATCGTGAATAAAGAAATCTTTAAAACATTTTTTCGAAAAGACGCTGGAAAAGCGAAACCGAAAACGGCGATTCGGGGAGTCCAACGGCACAGGATAAGACGCTATCGCCGAGCTGCGAACGAGAACACAATGGGCACAGTGCAAAACTCCAATATAAAGATATGACGCAAATGAGGAGGAATCCACTTGAATCAGAAATCAGGCGAGAGCCAAAGAAACATGGGTACGACGCATACCGGGTTAAGCAGGGCACGGATATTCACCTGCATGCTGCTGGTGCTTTGCCTCTTTGCTACCGCCTGCGGCACGAAAACAGTACGCGCTCTGGCGGACGGAGAAGTCGCTATCGCTTCGTTTTCCGAGGAGCGCACAGCAAAGCTGGTTGTGCCGCTTGGAACAGCGGCGGAAGAAATCGGGCTGCCGGATACGCTCCCCGCAAGCGTTGTGATTCCTCAGGAACCTTCGCAGGATGCGGAGCAAAGCGAAGCGCCGACCGAGATACTGGAACTGCGCGACGTGCCCGTTGCCTGGGTGAGCGAGGATTATACGCCGGATTCCATTGGCACATACCTCTTCGCCGCGGTACTTCAGCCGGGATACATATACGAAGGAACGCTGCCAACTATTGAGGTTGAGGTGCAGGCGGCAGAGGAAGCGGAGCCTTTCGCTACGCCGGATGCTTCCGAAACGCCGGAACCGAGCTTAACGCCGGATGGAAGCGCTTCGCCGGAGATCACCCCGACGCCCGATCCCGCGCTCGATTCTGTGATTACTTCCTTTGTGAACGAACCGATCGAAATCTTCGTGGAGCGCGGCACTTCGGAGGAGAATATCCCGCTGCCTGCGACGCTTACCGCAATCAACGGCAACGGGGTACCGATTGAGGTTCCGGTTACTTGGGCCAGCGTTGCGGACGAAGCAAACGAGCTCTACGAGAATGAGACGATTTATGCAATCGAGAGCCGGTATGGCTATGGCCCCTGGGTGTTCACGGCGTCGATACTGAATCCCTCCTCCGAGACGGTGGAGACGACGGAGCAAATCGAAGAGAGCCCTGTGCCCGATCAAACGGAAGAACCGGTGCAAACGCCAGAGGTGAGCACTCCCTCCACCGCCTATACCTACGCGGGCGAACCGGTGACGGCAAGCGTACGCATTGCGGACTGCAACGAGATTCAAAGTTTCTGTGGCATATCCGAGGACGGACTTCTGATGCGCTTTGTTGTTCTGGAAGGCGAAAGCGTACATCTGCCAAGCCAAACGGGCGCGTTCATGCGAGACGGCGGTTACCGGAACATCCCCATCTCATGGAGTGGGAGGTACGATACGGATTCGGCGGGCACTTACAAATTGAGTATGCATGTCGAGGATGGATTTGGCGGCGGAGGGCGGGTAACCGCGGAAATCGTCGTTCTGAAGGATGCGTCGCAAACGGCAAAGACGAACAGTACGCCGGGCGAAGAAGGCGACAGTAACGCTATACAAGTCATCGACTAAGGTAAGGAACGGATGTATGAAGAAACGTAAGAATAGAGCTCTGTCTTTTATTGGTGTCGCCTTGGTGATTGGAGCGTTGGCATTGTTGCTCCCTGTGAAGTCGGCACAGGCCGGGACACAGGTTTACTATGTGCCCAACGAAACGAAGCCGCTGCCGATTAATTTTCTTAACGGTAGTTTCCAATCTCCAACGGTTACCCGCGTTCGTGCCAGTGACGGCGCTCGATTTGACGGCTATACGATTGCTCAAATGGCGAGCTGGTCAACCTGCCCTGTCGACTATGCGGCTTATGGTACGAATCCAAATGCTTACTTAATCGAGTTGCAAGTTGTCGATCCGACTGGGAATTCCGGTGTTCCATATACCTTCGCTACAACGCAGGCGGATGGAAATCAGTATGCTGAGCTGAATTGCCTCTTTCCAGGGCGTTTGTATCAGGTTGTTTCTACTACACCTAGTTCCAGAGTATATTGGCAGTTCGCCCATCGGGCGATTGGGAACAGTTCGACAAAATACGATCAAATGAACTTCTATCTGCGGCCTTCCGGTTCACCAACGACCGCGCCTTCCGGTTCGCAGCTAATCCAAACGGCAAACAACAACGGAACCCAATGGTACTACTACCGCGGCGCATATACAGTGCCAGCAGGCCAAACCAGTACAGAATTTGACTTTGCAGCCGTTTCTTCCTGGACTGGAAACGTACAGAACGGTAACTTCCTAGACGACGTTGCGTTTCAGACCGGCTCTAAACTGATTGCAAAAAAAAGCATCACAACGCTGCAGTCTGGCAGCACAACCGCATGGCGAGGCCAGGTTGTTACCGTCACAGTCAACATTACGAACTGGGGTGAGTCCGATGCATCCCGCTGTGTGTTTCGGGACATCCTGAGCGACGGACTCGACTTCGTCTCCGGCAGCGTAACGATTGACGGTTATCAAGCGGGAAGCCTTGCGACGTTTAACAGCACGACGGACGAACTACGCGTCAACTTTGGCGACGGGGCAACCGCGGGCACGTCCAATACGAACGGCGGCGTGACGTGGGGCTCCCGAAACACCATTGGCATTAACCTTGCTTACGGCGAAGGTATGACCCACACCATTTCGTATCAGGCTCGCGTAACGGGTCCCGTTGGAATGGTCGTAAAGAATCAGGCGAGCGTTACCTATAACGACCGCAACTACGAAGGATACAATGCAAGCGATTTCACGAGCTACTCCAGCGTGACCGGGCGGACGGTTAATTCGGGGGACGAAACGTCCTATGTGAACCGCTTTACGATTGTCGGTGGATCGATCAGCGGCAGAATCTGGAACGATGCGGATTCCGACGGAACAATCGACACCAGCGAAACCAGAATGCCCGGAATCACGGTAACAGCCTACCGGAACGACGACTATTTCTTTACCAACCCAATCGCAACTGCGGTTACAAATGCATCTGGCGATTATTCGTTCTCGTCTATTGATGCTACCGTATATATCCTTCAGATTTCCATACCGGGCGGTTATGTGATGACTCGGTTGGTGAATGACAACGATGCGTCGCCGACCATGCTTTCCCCACAGACGATTGCGCGGACGGGAAATGTTTCGGTTTCGACCACAACTCCGGCTGTGACAAACATCGATTTCGGGCTTACTTCAAATCGCACGATTGCCGGCCGCGTCTGGTATGACACGGACACGGACGGCACAATCGACACAGGAGAGAGCAGAATCTCTGGTTTGACGGTTGGAATCTACGCAAATACGGATAACACCTATTCCACTCCTCTGACGAATCTATATGGCCAATCGTTGACGACGACAACGAGTGCGACCGGAACCTACAGCTTCTCGCTGATCCCTTACGGAACCTATAAGGTCGTAATTACGACGCCAAGCGGGTATATCGTAACAAGATTGGCGAATGATAATGATGCAAGTCCCTCCGGTACACGGGCTTTGATTAGCAACGTTGGGCTGACCACTGCAACGTCTGCTAGTAACATGGACTTCGGCTTTGCGCCGGATCGAAGAGTAACCGGCAACGCCTGGCTGGATGCTAACGCAAACGGAACCATGGACGGCATGAGCGGAACAGGCGGCGAGACGCTGCTCTCCGGCTTAACGGTGGGTCTGTACGCCAGCACGGATACGACCTATACAACCCCGGTTACCAATATATATGGGGTCGCGCTGACGACAACAACCACTTCGACGGGTGGATACACATTATCCTCCATTCCGTATGGTACATACAAAGTGGTTACGACAACACCAAACGGATACGTCGTCACGGTGCTGGCGAATGACAACGACGCCGTACCGTCCGGCACACGGGCTGTTATCAACTCCATTGATTTAACGACTGCGACGTCCTATGTGCATAAAGATTTCGGCTTTACGATCAGCCACTCGATCAGCGGTACCGTCTGGACGGATATCGATTGGGACGGCATGCTGGAAACCGGCGAACCCCGCGTATCCGGGCTTACGGTCGGCGTGTATCCAAGCACGAGCACAACCTATACAACGCCTGCGAACAACCTGAACGGTACACCGCTGACAACCACGACGGATGCAAACGGCGCGTACAGCTTCGCTCAGATTCCATATGGCACGTACAAAGTGGTTGCGCTCACGCCGGACAATCATATTGTAACGTTAAAGACGGTTTCGACCGACAACGACGCATTGGCAGAGAGCGCAAACGCCGTGATCAGCGGGATTGATCTCACGACGGCGACGGCAGTAAACAACCAGGACATCGGCTTTGCCATCATTCGTTCGGTCAACGGGCGGGTTTGGGCGGATACGAACTGGAACGGCATGATCGACGCCGCCGAGAGCAGGCTTCCCGGCATGACGGTTGGACTCTATGCCGCCGGGGATACCACGTATACGACGCCGGTCAACGGAATCTACGGTTCGCCTCTCATTGCGGCGACCAATGCGGCCGGCGAATACAACCTGAACGGAATCCCGCAGGGGTCTTACCAAATCGTGATGACCACGCCGGACGGATTGCAGATAACGCTGAAGACGGCCTCTACCGATAACGACGCGGAAGAGACGGGGACCCGGGCCATCGTGAGCGGCGTAACCTTGACAGGGATAACCGCGTCCGTCGATAACATGGACTTCGGATACGGTGTGCTGTTGTCAGCGAGTAAAAACGCAAGGCTAAACGCGGGGAGTATCAACAACGGAACGCCAACAGCACCGGTGGAAGCGGCAATCAACGACACGATTACCTATTCAATCGACCTCGATTGGAATGACGCCTATGCGCTTGCGAACATTGGAACGGTTGATATTACGGATGTACTTCCGGCGGGGTTAACGCTGGTCAAGGACAGCGGAACCTATACGCCGGGAATGACCTGGTCAACGGATACGGCGACCGGCGTCACCACGGTCTTCTGGGAGGACGCTCCCGTAACCAGCGAGCAGCACCAGTTTGCGTTTCAGGTGACCATTGAGATGGTGACCGCGGGGGCACTCGAAACATTCTATGTGAACAGCGCGAACGTGACGACGGGAACGGATTCGCTTTTGACAAACGAAACATACCATCGCGTCGGCACCAAGTCGATCACGATCTCCAAGATCGTGAAGGGCAATCTGGCCGATCCGAAGGAGGAGTTCAACTTCCGAATCGTGCTCAACGACGCAGGAGCGTCGCTGGCCTACACCGGCGCATCCACCATTGCAGGCGTGGAAGCTCCGGCGGACGGAACGATCCTGAGCGGGTTTGCGATCATTCCGCTCAAGCACGGACAAAGCATCACGATCGACAAAGTTCCGGTTGGATCCTCCTATGTGATCTCCGAAATCCTGATCTTCAGTGGGTATCAACTGGAGATCACGGAGACGAATGGTGGCAGCTTTACCGCAGTTGGCAATGCCGGAGCGGGAAGCACCGTTCTAGGCGACGTCAATCTGCTGTTTACAAACACGTTGATTGGCACCGTACCAACGGGGATTCTGCTGCACATCTATCCATATGCTCTGATGATCCTTCTGGCCGGCGGAGTGCTGACGTTGTCGCTCTCTCTGGCGCACCGTAAAAAGCAAAGCAGGCAACGAAACGCGAAGAGAATCTGAAATAGGAATTGGGATGAATTGGAATGGCAAAGAGTTACAAACAACTGGAGAGATACTTGAACTCCGTAAAATTTCGGAATCGGATCATCGGCGGAGTGGACGAAGAGGACGTCTGGCGGGTATTCGAGAAACTGCATGGGGAATACGACGAGCTGCTGGATGTTCAGCACCAAAACTCGCAGGGGGCGGTTGGCGAATGGCGCAACTACGCGTTGCAGCTGCAGGACATGATCCGCGAGAACGACGAGGAAGTGAAGCGGATGCGGGACGAGTGGAATCAGCTGAAAGAGGCCATGCAGAAGGAACCAATGAGAGTTCAGGAGCGGCAAGAGCAGACGGCGGCGCTTGTTCCGAGTGAGACGCAAACGCGAAAGCAGAAACAGCGACAGTTTGGGCAGAGCCGCGAAGATGAGACCGCTTCCGCGCAGGCATTCTCGGCCAACCAAATCTTGAAGCTGTATGGCGGAGGAAAGAGCGCCTCGGGCAAGTGAGATGGAACAAACGAGTAGAATGAGCGGGAAACACAAGGTCGACGATAAAGAACGCGTTGTACAGATTTTCCAGACGCGCAGGCGAAGGTTGGAGATCCGGCACAGTGCATGGGCACTGGCGGAGAAGATTGCCGCAATTGCGATATGCGGATATCTGGCGCTCTCCTTCCTCTTTGGAGTCGGAATTGTAAACGGCGAGGGAATGTATCCTCGCCTGCGGGACGGAGACATGGTGATTTTTTACCGGCTGGAAGCGGAGCAAAACGTCAGCGACGTTGTTGCCTACGCAAAGAACGGAGTTCTGTATTACGGGCGCATTGTCGCAATGGGCGGAGACACGGTGGATCTCAACGCGGATGGACAGCTGATTGTCAACGGCAGCGTTCAGCAGGAAGAGGTGTTTTCCGCGACAAGCGCCGAAGGGCGGGCAACCGTTCTACCGGTTACACTCGCGGGAAACGAGGTGTTCATCCTCGGGGACAACCGCGAGTACGCGCAGGACAGCCGGGATTTTGGCCCGGTTGCGAAAGGGGATATCAAAGGGAAAGTGATTTCACTGCTGCGAAACCGCGGGCTATAAACAAACGCAGGCGCGGGTTGGATCAACGGTTATAAAAGCAAGCTGAGGACTGCTTTATCAATAACAAAAACAAACAAAATACAAATGGAGGTAATCAATGAAACGCAACTACGGAAAACTTGGAAGAGCGCTGATGATGCTGCTCGCTCTGGCACTGGTGATGGCACCGTTCACCACATCCATGGCGGATGATCCGGCGAGCCACAACAACAGCGCAAACATCACCGTTGGCAAGACGCTGACGGCGACGACGGCAGGGGTCTTTCCGGCGGTCACGAGCTTTGGCTTTTTGCTGGAGCCGGTGGGCTATACGGCGGGGCCAACGAGCGCAGGGTCGATTGCGTATACCGCGGCGAACCTGCCAATGCCGGGCGGAACGACCGGTGCGCAGCTCATCACTGTGAGCGGTTTCTCGGCGACGGCAACGGGCACGACGCAGACGCAGACCACCACGACGGGGAACATCACCTATACGCAAGCGGGTATTTACACCTATCGGCTCACCGAGCGCATCCCCGGCACGACCGATACGCTGGGTACCGTTCCGGGATCCCCGATCTCCGGTGTGGACTATGACGAAACGGTCTACTACATCAACGTTTACGTCACCAACGTGTTGAATGACGACGGCACGCCCTTACTGGATGCGAGCGGCAACCCGGTGGTAAACGTCAGCGCGATTACGGCGTGGGAAACCACCAACACCAGCAACCTGACCCTGACCGGGCCGGACAACGGCAATCTGGGACCGATCACGAACAACCCGGGCGAAGAGGACGTCGGTAAAATCGGCATCGTGCTGCCTCCGGCTACGGACGGAGCCGTTCGCAACATCAGCTACCCGTTTGTCAACGACTACAACACGGCAGCCCTGACGGTTACGAAACTGGTCACCGGTGACATCGCGGACCCGAACCTGGCATTCTCGTTTACGCTTGGACTGGTCACGCCGGCGGGAGCCGCCGACACGGCAAGCTATACCTATCAGAAGTATGAGATGGGCAGCGACAACGCAATCGGCGGAACGGGCACGGCGGCGGACACCGCGGTGGCGGGCGGAACCGGAACCATTTCGAACTCCGGAACGTTCACGCTGACGCACAGCCAGTACATCCAGATCATCGGCCTGCCGTCGGGCGAGCGCGTGACGACGACAGAGAGCGGAACGGCGGATTACCGCACGACGATCACCGTTGAACACGGCAATACGGCTACCCCGGCGGTGCTGACGACGGTTAAGACGGCGGTAACGACCAATAAAACGACCAACCAGCAGACAATCTTCACGGGCGCGGGTGCGGTCAACGAGCAGAACTTCACGAACAACAAGGAGTCTGTGACGCCGACGGGCGTGCTGCTCAACATCCTGCCCTATGCGCTGCTCGGCGTGGTTGCGATCCTCCTGGTCGTGATCCTGCTCAGGAAACGCAAGTAACCAAATAATGAAGTCGGGAGGGAAGGGAATTGGAAACGGCGGACCGGTTAATCCGCGGCCTGGACAGGCTGCTGAACCTGGCATTGATTCTGGTGCTGCTCGTCATCCTGTTTTATGCAGGGTACGCGCTCTGGGACTCGTACTCGGTTCTGAACAAGGCGGGCGTGTCCAGCGAGGTCATGCACTTCAAACCGGACGTTTCCAATCCCTCCCTTTCGGAGCTACAGGCAATCAACGCGGAGGTCTGCGCGTGGCTCACGGTGGACGACACAAACATCGACTACCCCGTGTTGCGGGCAGACGACAACACAAAGTATCTCAACCAGGATATCTACGGGGACTATTCGCTCGGCGGCAGCATCTTTCTGGACTACCGCTGCAGCAAGGACTTTTCGGATCAGTATTCGCTGATCTATGGGCACCACATGGCTGGCGGGATGATGTTCGGCGACTTGGAGAAATTTGCGGACAAGACCTATTTCGACGAACATCAAACCGGCTGGCTGTATCTGCCGGGCAAGACCTATCAACTGGAGATGATTGCGTTTCTCGAAGTGGACGCGTACACGTCTCCGCTCTTCAATCTGCCGCTGGAGGCAGACGGCTGGAATGCGCTGGCAAAGCACATTCAGCAGGATGCAACGTTCCGCCGCGGGGCGGATCTGACGGATCGGGACCGGATCGTCGCCTTGTCCACCTGCGCGGAAGGAACGACGAACGGAAGAATGATTCTCGTCGCAAGAATGACCGAAACAGAACAAGCCGGAGGCGAACCGTGATGAAATCTATAAACCGAATTCGATTGCTACAGAAAGTCATGGCGGGCTTGCTACTGCTTACGATAACGCTGTTGGTTCCCGCGGGAAATCTCGCGCTGGCGGACACCCCGGCAACGCTGAGCATACCCGTTTACAAGGTGGTTTCCGGCATACCGGCGACGACGGAGACGTTCACGTTTCGTTTGAGCGCCCTCAACAACGCGCCAATGCCCGCCGGAAGCGTCAACGGGGTGAAGACAACCACGATTGCGGGAACGGGAAACACGACGTTTGGAACGATTACGTATACGGCGGTTGGCGACTACCTTTACACCATTTCCGAAGTCGCCGGGACCAGCGGAGACTACGTATACGACACAACCGTATACGATCTGACCGTGCAGGTAACCTGGAAGGATCAGGCGGGCGGAACGCTGCAGGCGGTGATGTATCTCGTGAAGCACGGGCAGACGGAGAAACAGGAACGGGCACTGTTTACGAACACGGTGCTCTCGGACTATGTGATCGTCGACCCTCCGGTGGAGAAGCGAATCAGCGGCGACACGCCATCGTCAAACAGCGTATTTACGTTTTACATGAAGGCGGACAATGCGTCGTACCCCATGCCGGAAGGAAGCGTGAGCGGGATCAAAACGGTCAACGTCACAGGCGCGGGAAGCGGAGATTTCGGGAACATTACGTATACGCAAGCAGGAACCTACACCTATACCGTGTACGAAAAAGTTGGTTCGGCAAGCGGATACACCTATGATTCAACGGTCTACCACATGACGGTCGTGGTGACGGAAACGAACGGGAAGCTCTCCGCAACGCGGACAATCACCAACGCATCGGGAGCAGCGCAGACGGGGCTGGTGTTTACGAACGCCTACGACAAGCCGGACGGACCAAAGACGGGGGACGAATCGAAGGCCTACCTTTGGTGGATTCTCATCGCGCTGGGATTGATTTGCCTGGTGGCGGCGTTCCTGCCGGGGAAGAAGAACAAGAAGTAACGCTTGAGAAAAACACGGGGGCTGCATGGAACGAAACGGACGCGAAACGTGCAAAAGCAAGGCGGAGCGGTTCCTGCGCCGGCTGCTGCTCGCTATGACGGGGTTGCTGCTGATCTCGGTCGCTGGCGCGGCGCTGCTGGCGGACTACCGCGAACGGGCGGCGGAGGCAGACGCGTTTCGCGAGATCGCGCTGCTGGCGGCCACGTCGAATGCGGAACCTGCTACGCAGGCAACGCCCGTGCCCGAAACGCTTGGTGAAACAGTCGCTTCCTCCGCCAGCCCGGAGCCAACGGCAGAGGAACCAAAGAACGCGCAAATCTTAAGCCGGTTTACAGAGCTGTACGCGCAAAACAGCGACTTGGGCGGGTGGATCAAGATTGACGACACCGACCTCGACTATCCCGTGATGTTCACGCCGGACGAGCCGGAACGGTACATCCATCTTGCGTTTTCAAAGAAGAAATCCATGAGCGGAGTTCCGTTTGTCGGGGAAGGTTGTACGATTTGGCCGCGCAGCGACAACATCGTGCTCTACGGCCACCACATGAAGAACGGAAGCATGTTCGCAACAATCGTGAAGTACAAGGACAAGGACTTCTGGCGCGAACACCCGATCATTCATTTCAGCACGCTCTACGACGAAGGCGACTACGAAATATTCGCCGCGATGGAAACCGATCTTCGAGCGGCAAAGACGCTAAGGTGCTATACGTTTCTCAACGCAACGGACGAGGCGGATTTTCAGGATTTTCTCGACGGGATTCGGGGCGCGGCGCTGTACGACACAGGCATAGCGGTCCGCTATGGGGACGATCTGATTACGCTGTCCACCTGCGCATACCACACGAACGACGGACGATTTGTAATTCTGGCGAAACGGAAGTAAGGAAGCATGGAAAATCGGATTTCCGGATATACACAGACCTATAAGACCGTCCGAAAAACAATCAAACGTTCTCCAAACACGTATATCCGACAACGGAGCGAAAACGAGTGCAACCCGAACAGCCGGCCGGAGGCGATGCCGGAATTCTCGTATGAACGTCCGCAGTGGACGCTTGTTCCGACGCAGCCGCAGCAAACGGAGAAGCCGAAGCAGAAGGAACCGCTGCGGTTCCCGATTGAGCGTGCGCGCCAGGGTTCCGGACAGAACAGACCGAAAACGGGTGTAAAACCGGCGAAACAACACAAGAAAAAGAAGACGAAGCAGCCGCAATTGCCGCAGCCGAAACGAAAACCAGAGGCAAAGCCGCAGAGCTTAGCTGCAAGTCCACAGAAAATAGAGCGCGCGCAATCGAACCCGCACGCGAAGCGATCCCTGATTGTGCTGCTTGCGGTGGTAGCGTTTGCGCTGCTCGCGGTGATTGGCGCGCTGCTGGTGGTTCGGGAGTACGCGGTCACCGGAACCTCAATGCAGCCGACGCTCATGGAGGGCGACAAGCTCTACTACACGAGCGTACAAGACGTGACCTACGGCGATATCGTGATCTTCGATACGGGAGATGCATACGGCCTGGTGGTCAAACGGGTAATCGGGCTGCCGGGCGACGTGATTCAGGTCAACGCGGACGGCACCGTCGTGCGAAATCTGGTGCTGACCGACGAGCCTTACATCCAGGCGGATGATTTGCACAACAGCGGCATGGAGAGTGTGACCGTGCAGGACGACATGGTGTTTCTGATGGGAGACAACCGCGCGAAGTCGATCGACAGCCGGGACGTCCGAATCGGGCAGATTCCAATGAGCGCAATCTGCGGCGAAGTGCGAATGGTCGTTCGCGGGGTGGGCTGACGAATGAGCCGAACAGGTGGGAAAGGAGGAGCGGACATGAAACGAAATCGAGGACAATTCGGAAAACTGGCGTTGCTGCTGATGACGGGCATGCTGCTTCTTGCCTTGTCCGCCTGTGCCGAACCGGCGGTTCACGCGCTGGATTACACGCTGGAGGATGAACTGTATACCGACGCGGTGTGCGAACCGGAAGCAACTGCCGTGCCGGAAGAGAGTGCGGTGGTGGAGGAATCCGAACAAAGCGAGCCTCCGGCGGAGAGTACGCCGACACCCGAAGCGACGCAGTCGGCGGAACCTTCGGTAACGCCCGACGGCACGGATGCAGCGGAAGACCCGGAGGCAACGCCCATTCCGGCGGACGCTCGACTGACCATTCTGGTTCAGGATGCGGACGGGAATGCGCTTTCCGGCGCGCGCGTGAAGCTTTATATGGATGGCGAGTTTCTCTACTCCGAAGTGACGGGAGCGGAGGGGAGTGTCTTCTGGCTGCTGCCGACTGGGCATGATTACCGCGCGAACGCCGAGAAGGACGGTTATCGCGAGAGCGGCGGCGCAAGCGTAGCGAACCTTTCGGAGGATGCAGGCAGGACGATTGTGCTGGCGAAAGGCGAGGCGGCACCGGACGAAACGGAGCCGACGCCGACGCCGGTTCCGGTGCCGACGAGCGCGACCGGCAAGGTCACGATTACGGCGGCGGACACGTCGATTCCCGCCGGAGACACGTCCTTTGTGCTGCTGGAAGGCGTGAGCGCGCAGACGGAATCCGGCGAACCGATAGCGGTTTGGGTGGTGGACGACGGGGGTTTTTGTGCGGATCTCGCGGGGGACTACCGCGTGACCTATGGCGCGATGCAGGATGGCGAACTGATCACCGTGACGCGGGTGGTTCACGTTACCGGCGAGAGCGACGAGGATGTGGATGGAACCGTTGCGGAACCAACGGGCAGCAGTGCGGAACGATATGAGGTGTTGTTGGCGTATCGCAACGAAATCTGCGACGCGCTGACGGCGAAGATTGCGGATTTGACGCAGCAGTATGCCGAGAAAGTTCAGTCGATGACCGCGGGCGAAACAGGCGTACGGATCATGGCGCAGTCGGCCACGGAGAACGACACGGACGCGGAGAGCGTCGCACCGGCGGAATTCTCGCCGGTGCAGGAAGCGGCGGTGAAGAACTGGTCCGACGTGCTGGCGACGTTTATCGCCGAAAGCAGTCTGGACGTGGATCATCCGCTGGACCTGATGCAGCTGCGATCGATTTCGCTGGACGGGTTGGACGAGGTGTTCTGGCGCATGAACCCGGTCAGCGTGATCCGCATGGACGGCGTGACGAATGTCATGCTGGATTCGAAATCGTACGACGAGATGGCCGGCGAGTACGACATGGACGCCAAGCGCGAAAGCTTTCTATATGAGCTGATGCAGCCGGAGTTTCAGCGTACGTTCGCGTCGCTGACCGGGAACGCCGCGTTTCTCGACGCGACGGATGCCGATCTCGAGCAGATCCGCGCCGCGCTTCCCGCCGATCTTGATGTCCGGCGCAAGGATGTGGTCGAAACCGCGTTTTCGCTGGTCGGCAAGGTGACCTACCTCTGGGGGGGGAAGTACAACAAGCTTGGCTGGAACGAGCAATGGGGGCTGCCCTGCTCGGTTCGCACGGAACAGGACGGGGAATCCGTCGTCGTGGAACGCACCGGCGGGCTGGACTGCAGCGGGTTCGTCAGTTGGACGTTCGTCAACGCGACCGGAGACACGAGCGTACTGGAAGCGATTGGCAACGGGTCGTCGAGCCAGTGGTCGCATTCCACGGCGATCGGCTGGGACGAGGGAAAACCGGGCGATCTGGCCTTCTACTCGGTACCGGGGGAAAAGCAGTTTAACCACGTTGGAATCATTGTCTCGGTGGACGACGACGGCAGCTATCTTGTTGCGCACTGCTCGTCGCGAAAGAACGGGGTCGTCGTAACGGAGGCATGGAGCACGGGATTTCGGTATATTCGCAGACCGGTACTGTTTGAAGAATGAGATTTGATCAAATGATCGAGAAAAAGGGGAATGTTATGACGCCAAACAGCGGAGAGTACGAATGGGCAATGGTAAAGCTGCTGCACATCGAGGCCCTATACAAGAGCGGATTGCCGCTGAATAAGTGCTGCAAGGCGGCGGGCATTTCCGTGCATACCTACTACAAGTGGCGGCGTGCGGGAGTTCAGCTCGAATCCCAGCAGGAGCGGCACGTCGGATCGTAACAACGCCGCTTTCCGCGGAACGGACGGGTACATGTACCTGCGAAAGTCGGCGCAATGAACCAATTATGATGTTGGCAGGAGAAGAGAGATGGCGCGTAAAAGCTACACACGCGAGCAGATTCTGGAAAAACTCGCTTTGGTGATGCTCAAATACAACCAGGGGATGACGATTGACGAAGCCTGCAAAGCGGCGGAAATCGGCAAAGCAACCTACTATCGATGGAAAGAAGAGTATTGTCGACCGATTGTGGAGGATAGAAAAACTGAACGGAGCTTATGATCTCAAGCAAAGCGTGAGCATGAAACAGCAAACAGTATCTTTGAAGAGTTGAATTTGAGCAGCTCATTGAACACACTTGGCGATCGAACTGGCATTTAAACAACCGAATCTATTGGCGGGCGATCTGGCCCCCGAAAACAGGACCAGCTCTTTTGTTGGGTTGGATTATAACTACATGGTTGGTTCGCTGCAAGAAAATTAGCCGCGAAACGACGGAAAAAACTATTGACACCGTGAGAGATTGCTGCTAATTTAATTATAAAGGAAACTTTACTAATGAAAGGGACGTATGAAAACAGGCAAACCAGAACTTTTGGGCGAAATGAACAAGACGCTCATTCTTGACTATTTGCGAAAAAACGGGCCGAAATCCCGCGCAGATATCAAGCGTGTTTTGGGTTTGAGTTTTCCGACGGTTTCCACCAACGTTCGAGATTTGATCGATTCTAATATGATCATCGAAACAGGCATTAGTGACAACAGCATTGGCAGAAAAGCTACGTTGCTGGAGTTCAATTCCAATATTGGTTATGTTCTTGGAGTAGACGTAGGACGCGCTTATATCCGCATGATGATCTGCGATCTTTCAGGGGGAATTCTCTTTTCAACAACCAGTGAAAAAGGCACGCAGCAGACCGTACAAGGAATTTTGGATCAAATTGATATCGAGTTTGTGAGAGTGCTGAAAGGTGCGGGGATTCGAAAGGAAGAACTTCTCATCATCAGCATCGGCATTCCGGGTATTGTAGACGAGAAGGAAGGCAGGCACCGCTTAGCCCCGTTCATGGTTCCATTTGAGAACATCCGCCTCGATCAGTACATGCGCGATAAATACGGTATTCCGACCATTTGCGGCAACAGCGTGGACTTTGGCGCAATTGGAGAGAAATGGAAAGGCGCAGGGCGGGAATACCAGAACATTATATACATCAGCTATGCAGTTGGAATCGGTTGCGCGATCATACTCAGAGGAGAGCTCTATACGGGCTTCAATGGCGCTGCCGGTGAAGTCGGATATATGCTTCCGGGCATCGACTACCAACGGTCGACGTTTGATGAAGAAGGCGTGATGGAGAAGCTCATTTCCGGCTTGGAACTTGAGCGGAGAATCGGAAAGCAAAACAACCTGCCGTATTCGGATGTGAAGGAGTTTCTCTCTCGCGAGGAGCAGCAGAGCGTTCAAGGCACGGAACTGGTGAACGAAATTAAAAAGAACATCGGATTGCTGCTCGTCAATCTGGTGTCTGTTATCAATCCGGAAATTATCATTCTCGGTGGCGGCATTGGAAAGCACCTTGCCATCAAGTATCACGACTATTTTCAGGACTTCCTCGCAGCTCACGTACCCTATGTGCCGTTGCTTGTCCCGCCGTCTCTGGATGAGAAGGCGAACCTGCTAGGCGCGGTCGCATACGCATTGCGAAATTTACACAGTGACTATTCTTCGTTGGGCATGAATAAACCTACCAAAACATAAATCATCTATATGGCGTTTATACGTTAATCACACAAACGATCGAAAATTAAAAAATCCCTAACAGTCAAGAGGCCTCTTTTTTACCCCTAATAATAAAGAAAGTTTAATAAGTAATATTAAATATAACAACATTCAATAGTAAGACAATCAGCAAGACAACGAAGAACGGAAAAGCGAAATCAAACAACCCCGTAAGACAAGGCGATCACGTTGGCATCCGAAACGGATGCCCTGATACATAAAATAAAAGGAGAAAGAAAATGAAAAAAGTATTCATTGTGCTGCTGTGTGTTGCCCTGGTGTTATCGTCCATTGCTTGCACAGCAAAACAACCAACGGCAGCGACAGAAACCAAGGGTCGCGTTGGTGTTTCCATGCCCACCAAGTCCTCCGAGCGTTGGATTCGCGATGGCGAAGGCATCAAAGCAGGACTGGAAGCACTTGGCTATGAAGTCGATCTCCAGTTTGCGGAGGATGTTGTCGACGCGCAGGTTTCCCAGATCGAGAACATGCTCATGAAGGGCGTAGACGCGCTCGTGATCGCGGCGATTGATGGCGCAACGCTTACGGATGTCTGCGCAAAAGCCAAAGAGCAGGGGGCTGTCATCGTCGCATATGACCGACTGCTGATGAATACGACGGACGTCGACTATTATGCCACGTTCGACAGCATTGCAATCGGACAGCTGCAAGGCGGCGACATTGTCAACAAGCTGGGTCTCAAGGATGGCAAAGGTCCGTTCAACATCGAACTCTTTGCAGGCAGCTTGGACGATAATAACGCTCCGCTGTATTTCGAAGGCGCAATGATGGAGCTTCAGCCCTATATCGATTCCGGCATGCTTGTTGTAAAGAGCGGCCAGATGGACCTCAACCAGATAGCGACCCAGAACTGGGATGGCCAGATTGCGCAGGCGCGCATGGATAACTTGCTCTCCGCGAACTACTCGGACGGCAGCAAGGTGGACGCCGTGCTATCTCCCTACGACGGCCTTTCGATTGGTATTCTTGCTTCTCTGAAGGCGGTTGGGTATGGCAAGACCGCGGATTTGCCGTTCCCCATTATTACCGGACAGGACTGCGAAGTTCCCTCGATCAAGTCCATCATCGCCGGTGAGCAAACATCGTCCGTGTTTGTCGATACTCGCGCACTTGCAAAAGTAGCAGTCGACCTCGTTTCGCAGGCGCTCAGCGGTGCGGAAGTTGTCGTTAACAAGCCGGAAGCCTATGACAACGGCGTCAAAAAGGTTTCCGCAATGGCGATCAACGCGCAGGTAGTCGACAAAGCCACCTACGAAGCAGTGCTCATTGATTCCGGGTATTATACCGCAGACGATCTGAAGTAACGAATTTTGCGAATGGCCTTCTTAAGCGATGAGTCAAATCGCTTAAGAAGGCCAAAACAAGCAGGGGGCAAATAACATGTCAAACGTAATTCTGGAGATGAAAGGCATCACCAAAGAGTTTCCGGGTGTGAAGGCGCTCAGCAATGTGAACTTCAGGGTCGAAGAACACCACATTCATGCTTTGGTCGGTGAAAATGGCGCCGGAAAATCCACACTGATGAATGTGCTCAGCGGAATCTATAAGCATGGTACCTTCACCGGTGAGATTATATTTCATGGCAAACCGTGCTGCTTTAAGAGCATTACGGATAGTGAGAAAGAAGGCATCGTCATTATCCATCAGGAGTTGGCGTTGGTGCCTTACCTTTCGATTGCCGAGAATGTTTTTTTAGGCAACGAGCGGATGAAGGGATCGTTGATTGACTGGAATAAGACGCACCAGGAAACCGTGGGTCTATTGGGAAAGGTCGGTTTGTCGATTGATGTATCGACGCTGATCAAGGACATCGGCGTAGGAAAACAGCAGTTGGTCGAGATTGCAAAGGCGCTGTCGAAGAACGTGAAACTGTTGATTCTGGATGAGCCAACCGCTGCTCTGAATGATGAAGAATCGAACAAACTCCTAGAGTTGTTAATTCACTTGAAAGAAGAAGGCATAACTTCGATTATTATTTCGCACAAGATCAATGAAGTGTTGAAAGTTGCGGATGAAATAACAATCCTTCGGGATGGCTCAACAATCGAGACGCTTGTACAGGGCGTGGATGAAATTTCGGAAGACCGGATTATTCGCGGGATGGTTGGTCGGGAGCTGACAAACCGTTTTCCACACAGGGATGCGAACATCCAAGCGGATGAATTGTTTGAGGTGCAGGATTGGGTTGTGCATGACCCAATGGACAGCGATCGTGTGATGGTCGACCACGTAAACCTGAATATACGCAAGGGTGAGATTGTCGGACTGGCTGGCCTCATGGGCGCAGGTCGCACCGAGTTTGCAAAGAGCGTGTTCGGAAAAGCGTATGGCGTTCGAATTTCCGGCGAGATCCATAAGTGCGGAAAGCGGTTGCATATCCATCAGATAAGCGACGCGATTAAAAACGGATTGGCTTATGTGTCAGAAGACCGAAAAAGCGAAGGTCTGGTGCTGATTCACGATATTAAAACAAATCTAACGATGGCCGGGCTGGAAAAAGTTGGCTCGCGTTATTTTGTCGATGACGGAAAAGAGATACGCGAGTGCCGGAAACTCCAGGAACGATTTCGCATCAAAGCGGCGAGCTTGTTTCAATCGGTTGGGAATCTTTCCGGTGGAAATCAGCAGAAGGTTGCTCTGGGCAAATGGATCTTCTCGAACCCAGAGGTACTGTTGCTCGACGAACCGACGCGAGGGATCGACGTTGGCGCAAAATACGAAATCTACACCATCATTAACAAACTTGCAAACGAGGGCAAATTCATCCTGCTGATTTCTTCTGAACTCGCTGAGCTTTTGGGTTTATGCGACAGGATTTATGTGATGAATGAGGGAAGAATCGTCGGTGAACTCGACAAAGGTGAAGCGACGCAGGAAAAGATTATGAAGTGTATTGTACAAAGCAATAAGGGGTAACGTATATGTTGAACATTCGGAAAATCATTAAGAATAATACGCGCGGATACGCTATGGGCCTCGCATTGATCGCGATTATGATATTTTTCGCGATCCTGACGGATGGCATGCTGTTTATGCCGTTAAACATTACCAACCTGGTTTTGCAAAATAGCTATGTGTTCATTCTTGGAATGGGCATGCTCCTTTGCATTCTGTCCGGTGGCAATATCGACCTGTCCGTTGGCTCCATCGTCGCGTTTATTGGCGCGTTGTGCGGCAATCTGATCGTGAACATGGGGATCAATGTTTGGATCAGCATCGGAATTGCGCTCCTCGTTGGCCTTGCAATCGGGGCCTGGCAGGGATTCTGGATTGCCGTAGTGAAGATTCCTTCCTTCATTGTAACGCTCGCGGGCATGCTGGTCTTCCGCGGTTTGACGCTGGTAATCCTCAACGGCAGAACGATTGGCCCGTTTCCGGACTCATTTCAAGCGATCAGTTCCGGGTTCATCTCGGACTATATCAACGATGGCGAGCTGCACTTCATCACGCTTGGCCTGGGGGCTGTTCTCTCGATTGCATATATCTTCAGCTCTCTTCGCAAAAGCCGCCAGTCGAAGAAATACGGCGTTGACAATGGGTCGGTTGTACTGCAGGTGATCAAAATAGTGCTCATGCTGGCCTTGATTAACGGGATTTCCTGGGTGATCGCCTCCTATAAAGGCATCTCGGTCATCATGATCATCCTGATGACGCTCGTACTGATTTACTATGTCATCACGAAGCATTCAACCTTCGGACGGCATATCTATGCGATGGGTGGCAACGAAAAGGCCTCAAGGCTCTCCGGTATTAAAACGAGCCGAGTGCTGTTTGCCGTATATGTCAACATGGCGCTGCTTTCCGCGCTTGCCGGAATCGTCATTGCGGGACGACTGAACGCAGCTTCGCCGAAGGCCGGCACAGGATTTGAGCTGGATGCCATTGCCGCCTGCTATATCGGTGGCGCTTCAACAAGCGGCGGTATCGGCACGGTCTTTGGCGTGATCATCGGCGCGCTGATCATGGGTGTTCTCAACAACGGAATGTCCATCCTGGGCATCAGCGTTGACTGGCAGCAGACGATTAAAGGCCTGGTCCTCCTGCTTGCCGTAGCATTCGACATTCTGTCCAAGAGCAGATCGAAAGCGTAATGGTTCGTTGAGAAGCGATCAAACTCAAACGATGAACTTGGGTTTGCTGCAGAGAAGAGCGAACGGAAGGCATACATGAAGATGTTGAACGGCGAGGCACGCCTCGCGAACTGGAAACCATATGTAGGCAACGGATACCAAGTGTGCGGAACGCGGCATTATACATTGACACAGGGGTTTAGCCGCGGAGTGAACGCAATCGATGTACGAACGGGAGGAGGGCTTGAATATACCATCCTCCCGGACAGGGGGTTGGATATCTCGCTCGCATCCTATCGCGGCGAAAACCTGACCTACCTCACGCCCAACGGGGAAACAAACGCGGCTTTTTATAATCCAGTGGGAGACGGCTGGTTTCACACGTTCTTTGCGGGGCTGTTGACGACCTGCGGATATGAAAATGTTGGAGATGCGTGCGTCGATGAAGGACGTTCCTACGGACACCATGGGCGACAGAATGTTATTCCGGCAAAGAACGTATGCGATCTATCAACCCGGGGCGGCGATATATTGATCTCGGGAGACATCGAAGACAGTGTGTGCTTTGGAGCAAAGATCAGGGCGAGGAGAACGATTTCGTCTGCGTTCGGGGAGAACCATATTCGAGTGACGGATGAGTTTGAAAACTATGGAATCAAAGATGAACCGTTGCTGCTGCTCTATCATATCAACTTCGGCTTTCCGCTGCTGTGCGAGGGCACGACGATTTCAGTGGATGCGATGAAAACAGAGCCGTATGATGACTACTCAGCAGAGGATGCGAGCCGTCTGTTCACATTCTCAAAACCGGACTCCAATGCGCGGGAAAAGAATTATATCCATACGCTGACGAATCGCTCGGGATACAACCAATCGGAGGTTCGACATCCAAGCGGGTTGGGCGTATATATTCGCCAGAAAATGGATCAGTTGCCATATCTGAATCACTGGAAGCTGGAGAACCCGGTGGACTACGTTCTTGCGTTGGAGCCATCCAACGTGCGATGCATCGGACGGCGAGCGTTGCGCGACGCAGGTGAGCTGCCGATTCTTCGCGCGGGAGAAGCGATTAAAGTCGAACTAGAGATTGGGATTATCGAACCCTGAGAGACGCTTAGAAAGAAGCGTTGAAACAGAACAGGAGTTCAATACAAGAATAAAGAGGGACAAAACCATGGACTTAAAGATGCTATATACCTGGTGCAGCGTAGACGCGCAGAAGCTGGAGGGACACCCGGACTTAAAAACCCCGTTTCGCCTTGTACAGGATTCCGCTCGGATGGGCGATCTGATGGCGGAAGAATTGATCGAATCCGTATTGCAGGCGCAGCGAGAGGGCAGAAAGTGCCGTGCGATCATTCCGTGCGGACCGGTTTGCTGGTATGAGCCGTTTACGCGGATGGTAAACGAACAACGTGTTTCACTGAACAATCTGGTGGTTTTCCATATGGATGAATGCCTGGATTGGGAAGGACAACCCCTTGCCAAAAACGATCCCTATAACTTCCGGACGTTTATGGAAAAGAATTTCTATGGCGGCGTAGACGAGGCGCTCGCAGTGCCTGTTGAGCAGCGGTATTTCCTCTCTCCGGAAACGATGGAGGAGATCCGTATTAAGATTTACGAAGCGCCGATTGATATCACGCTTGGCGGTTGGGGACAGGATGGCCACATTGCATATAACCAGTCCCGCCGTCATCCGTTCAGCAAAATCTCACTGGATCAACTGCGAAATGCATCGATCCGCATTCAGGACAACAACATCGACACGATCTTGACGCTGGGGCAGCGCAGCTTTGGCGCGGCGTATCAATTCGTGCCACCTATGTCGATTACGTTAGGCGTCAAGGAGTGTTTAAGCGCGCGAAAAGTGCGCGTATTCAGCGACACAGGAGCTTGGAAGCAGACCGCCCTTCGCGTGGCCTTGTTCTCTGAGCCGGACGTTGAGTATCCTCTGACGTTGCTTCAGGAGCATCCGGATGCCGTCATCACGGCGACGTATGAAACCGCGCGACATCCGATTGCGGAGCATCCGGAATGGGAGTTTAAAGGAATAAACGCATGACGCAGCTGAGTTATTCGAAAATCATAGGCACAGGCGGCATTGGAACGGGCGTACTATTTCTCATGGACAGCGATCGCACGCTGGAGAGAAACGAATCCCGTCAGGCAGTGCTGAGCGGCGCGCGTGACTATTGCAAGCAGCACATCATCCTGCATTACATTGCAAAGACGCTTTCCGGGCATGCGAAGGCATACGCAATTGGAATGGTCGGAAGTGATGCGCAGGGCAACCGCGTGAAAGAAGAGATGCGTGAGGCTGGAATCGATACCACAATGGTTGTTGAGACCGATCAGTACCCCACGATGTATAGCGTATGCCTGCAATACACGGACAATACCTCGTGCAACGTTACGTCGGGAAACAGCGCCTGCGCTCTTGTGAACGAAGCGTTTATCGATGAACAGATCCATCGCAGCGGGGTTCGGATTGATAAACATACAATCATCGTCGCAGCGCCGGAGGTTTCGGTTGCGGCGCGGTTGCATCTGCTCAAATTGGGCAAGAAAAACGGTGCGTTTTGCGTGGCATCGCTTGTTGTCGATGAGGCACAGTTTTTCATCGAAAACGGTGGTCTGCAATTGACGGATTTACTCGCCCTGAACGAAACGGAAGCAAAAGCGGTTGCCGGTGTTGACACGAACGACGATGAGGTGGCAATGGAACAATGCTACGCCAAGGTTGCCGCAGTGAATCCAGACATTCACATCGTGATTACCCGCGGTTCTCAAGGAAGCTACTCCTATCATAAAGGCGTGGTGGAGTTCATCGCGCCGATGGATACGGAGGTAGTGAGTACGGCGGGCGCAGGGGATGCCTATTTATCCGGCGTTACTTGCGGGTTTGCGATGGGGCTCCCCTTCCAGCACAGACGGCTTGACGATCTGCGATCGACCGACCTTGGTAACTTTTTTGCCACCGAATCCGTGAAGAGTATCCACTCCATTTCGCATACGTTTGAGCAAGAGACGGTTCGGGAGTATCTGAAGGTGAGAGGAGAGGCAGATTATGGCATATAAACTTCGGTTTGTGCAGAAATTCCATAAAGCGGATCAGGAGCTATTTCTGACTTTAGAAAAAAACTTTATTGAACTGGAGAAGAAAGACCCGCAAATGCCCGTCGGACGTCGGTTTCTTCCGATATCGGCAAAGGAGCCAACGAACACGTTGATATGGGAGGCAGAGTTTCCAAGCCTGGAGGCGGCAATCGCTGCGCTGCAAGTGATAGAAGGGAACTCGGAGCACGATGCTCTGCTGGATCAGCAGATTGGCTGTATGATTGAGACATACACGGAAATATATAAAGAACTCGAGTAACATTTGAGCGGTGGAGAACATTACTGACGAGATTTGTTGTCAATGTTCTTTTCCGCTCAAAATTATCATGAAAAAGGACACGTGTTTATAGGGCATGGTTCTTTGGCTGATGTTTAGACCATTTCAGTACAAATCTTCAACGAGAGGATATGTTGAAACATTATGTTAGAAGAATTGAAAGAACAAGTCTATCGGGCGAACATCGAGCTTGTTCGCTTGGGGTTGGTTCTATTTACTTGGGGGAATGTCAGCGCGATAGACCGCAAAAGCGAATTGATTGTCATCAAGCCCAGCGGGATTGAATATGAGTCTCTTTGCGCAAATGATATGGTTGTTGTGGATTATTCCGGCAAGGTCGTGGAGGGAAGATGGAACCCTTCCAGCGACCTTGAAACGCATATCCAACTGTACAAGGCGTTCTCCGGGATTGGCGGCGTAGCGCACACGCACAGTCAATATGCAACCGTCTTTGCGCAAGCAGGCAGAGCGATCCCTGCATATGGCACAACACATGCCGACTACTTTTACGGAGAAATACCTTGTACGCGGGCTATGACGCAGAGCGAGGTTGTGGAGGCATATGAGCGCAATACCGGGAGCGTGATCGCGGAAACATTTGCATCGTTGGACCATATGGCAATACCGGCCTGTGTAGTCCATGGACACGGACCGTTTTCCTGGGGTAAAACTTGTGATCTGGCGGTGTATCATGCGGCGGTAATGGAGTATTGCGCAAAAATGGCTTGTATGACCGAACAGCTAAACCACGAAGTCAAGCCAATCGATCAGTATTTACTCGACAAACATTATCTTCGGAAGCATGGCGCATCGGCGTATTACGGTCAAGAACCAAAGGATATCGAAATACTTCCTTGAAGAAAGCGTCATTCATATCCGTAAAACTGCCTTAAAAATACAAGCTCTATGAACGAACATACAGAGCGCATGTTCGTTGATCAAAACAGATCGGCAGCCTTCGGGCTGCCGATCTGTTTTGATTGTTTGTAAGCTTGATTGCCTGATGTTAGTTTTCACATTTGCGCTGAAAAGGAAAATATCCGGGCGTTATTTTTCCTGCGGTTTCTCCAAAGACTTGCGCAACGATGCGCTTTTATCCAATGGTCTGTATACGAGTTTGTTTTGCACATGCCCACTGGTGATAAAGGCGTTTGCAAATCCCTCAATCATATCCTCAAAAACCGCCAGACTCTCGGCTGGCAGGCTGTCCGCCATTTCGAACATGTCCTTAAACCAAATATCGTAGACATATTTCACGTATAAATTGTAGGTTTCTTTGCCAAAGTCCGTTGCGAAGACATAGATATCTTTGTTGTTGCCTTCGAGCCTGTATTTTTCCAACAATCCTTTTTCCTGGAGCGCTTTAACGTTCTTCGAAAAGGCGCTTCTCGTAACACCCAATTTCCGCGCGATGTCGGACATTTTCATATTTTCATTTTCCATAATATACTCAAGTGTCTGAATCTGTATTGCGGAAAATTTAATAGAAGTGCCAAAGCTCTGTTGCCTGTTGTGCGCAAGTACATAAGTATTGGCATACCGGATAAACTTTTCTACCAATGAACGGTATTGTTTCATCCACTCAAGTTGCATGTTTTTCTCCTAAAAAGCGATTATATATAAATCATGTTGATTCTATTATAGACCAATTTATTATATCATAGAAAAAGACTGCGTCAATTATTGCATAACTGACAAAACACGATATAAAACAACAGCAAGCGCAGGTAACGATTGCAGGTTACTCAACGCTTGCTGTTGTTTGATTGTTACGCGCTAAAGCTGTTATCTGGAATGGATTGTAGATAACTTAGCCGAAACGAGCGACATAACGGATTTCGGATCTTTCCGCAAGGGATCCTATTTCAGAACGACTTCAATTGCATTGATGCAGATGGAGTACCATGCTACAAGTGCCGCGCTGGTGAACACTCCGGCATAAATATTGGATGTCTTCTTGTTGAGGTATGTCGCGATACCGCTCGCAAGCGCAAGCAGAGGAATCAGCTGCCATTCTGCGATTGCCAGCAAGCTGGACACCACATCAGGGAATTTTACGGAGCCGGTATTGAACAGGGTAACGTACTGCATCAGGTTGAGTACGACGAGGCCGACAACAACGATCAATGCATTCGCAAGATAAGGAATGATCGCTTTGATTCCCGAAAACTCTTTCGTCCTGAACCAGGAATAAGAGATCAGAGACGATGCGAAAAAGAATAGAATTGACGGAATCATATAGACCAGGAACACCTTGAAGTGAACAAAATCCATCGGGTGGAACATGACAACGATGAACCGGTAGTCAACCTTCAGCACGCTGAACACAAGGCAAAGCAGGATGTATGGAATGCCAAGAGTGCAGATTGCAAGCAGGAGAGATTTTCCAATGGATGCCCACTGGAACGCAGGCGTTTCGGCGTTCGTCGACAGGCCATAGGACACGGAATCTCTGCCCTTCGCCATCTTTGCAGAGACGAAGTGCCAGACCAGGAACATAGCAAGGAAAATGATTCCGTTGCCAACCGCCCAGGTAAACGTGATATTCGAGTACTTCACGGGGAGTAAGGTGGAAAGCGGGATTTTTGCGCCGAGATTGCCAAGCGTAAACAGCGTAAGCGCGGGAATTGTCGTAACGACAACAGCCATAATCCACCAGCGGATTCCTTTTAGCCCGGAAGTCTTCTGCGAGGATTGAACAAGGGTGCCGAAGAACTTAGTTTTGAAGAGCAGCGACGCCGAAGCGAAAATGCTGAACGCAAAACCCAGCAGCGCAATCAGGGTTCCCAACTGGTGCCACTGCCAGATTTGGCTGTTCGGGTCGATGGGGTTCGGCGCGGGAGACGAGCTTTGGATAAAGCTGATGGTGTCGGCAATCGGCTGCGTACGGTAGAGATCGGCGGGGTGCGTGTTTGCCGGCATGAACCATTCTCTGGCGGTTCCATCCTCGAAAGAGCCATAGAGCTGACCCGCAACGATCGTTTCATCGGTGTTGAACAGCATTTTGAGATTTGCCGAGTTGCCGCCATCCGTGATTTTCGAAGTGCCGAACCAGAATCCCGGGAACTCGTCATACTCGCTGATGACAACCGCGGTATTGCAGCTGGAGGTATATTCAAAGAACGGAGAATACCCCAGCAAAACAAGCGCTTTAATCTTGTCCGGCGATTTCAATTCGGTTATAGCACTGTTGTGGCCGCCCAGCGAGTGCCCGACAACGGAGATATTACTGTTGTCGACGATACTCATGCCGTAGAGGGACAATAAAGCGGCGTTTACGCCTGCGGATGATTCAAGCCCGAAGAACTGACCCTCCACGGCGAGCTGCTGTGAATATCCATGTCCGGACATGTCCGGCGAAAGGACAACATATCCTCTTCTGGCAAGTTCCAGAGCAATGTCCGTCATATGCTCCTTTGTATTCAGATATCCGTGATTGAGCAGAACCGCTGGCGCGGGAGTACTGTCGGTTGCCGAATCAGGAACGAATAACTGTGCGCTAATCGTTCTGCCATCCTCCGCCGCCAGGGTGATGTTGCTGACATTGACCGTTCCGCCCACTGTTTGTATGCCGGATGCGAGAAACGCTCCGATCAGCGTAATAGCGAGAGCAAGGGCCAAAACTAGTTTTGCTTTTTTCATGATTCTTCCTCCCAATACAGTTTTGATTTTGATAAGAATGGATTGAAATTTTCGATTGTTGTTTCAAGAAGAGTAAAACGGATCAATGAAAGGCGAACAGTTACAATGGTTGCGCATAGTCAACGGGATATCAGCCAAGGACTCTACAATGGAATTTCATATGTGGTTTCGTTCAATCAACAATGGGAATTTATGATACGTGTATTGATAGACTACTGAAGGAATGGCAATGTAAAAAGATAGAATTCGCTCAATGCTCACCTCCTTTATCAATCCATATTGATAGAGTTCTGCTGATTCAAGCTGCGATTGTTCAATGGAACAATGATAAGAAACTTAACTGGAGTCAACTAAATTGCCGTAATAGAAACAATAATGGAAACATAGGAAACGAATATGGCAATAATGTACATCGTAAAAAGCGATATGTCAACAAAAATGTATATATGGAAACAAAAAGGAGCTATTGACCCAATAACGCTTTCATTTTCGATATGTTCGCAGATGGAGTGGTTTGATTCATCTTAGAGACTGATACTTCGGAGAACATCCGGGCAATCGGGATCACTGACTGAAAGAGCGGACCAATTTTGAGCCAATTCTGTGCCGGAATGGAGTTCTCGAGATACGCAAAAACCGCCCGAATCGGGCGGTTCTTCTTTGGTTACGGGGGTGAACTTGAACCAACGACCTCCAAGCTATGAGTGCGTATTAATGCGAAGTATTGTAATAAAGTTTTAATCATCCTTCCCCAAATTCCCGGATGTAGAAAAAATATATTGACAGACAGACCTGTGAATGTTAAATTAAATTCGTAATTGGGATTGCAACTCTTCCGAGGCATCACCCGCTTGGTTTCTGCGGTGATACAGGAAGAGCTTTTTATTTTTCACGTCCATACCGGTCGATTCGAAATTGGGAGCCGAAATGCGAGCAATTAAAAAAATCAACAACAATGTTGCGATCTGTATCGATGGAAACGGGAATCAATTGGTTGCCTTTGGCAGAGGAATCGGTTTCCCGCCGATGCCTTATGACCTGACGGACCTTAAACAAGTGGAACGCACGTTCTACGACATCAGCGGGAATTATGTTGACATGATCAACGACATCCCCGAGGATGTGATTCGCTTCACCGCCCGGATGTTGGACTCCGCGCGGGCAATCCTCCCGTACGAACTGATGCCGAACCTGATTTTGACGCTGGCGGATCATATCGCGTTCTGTCTGGAACGTCACAGAAGGGGCATCTATGTGCGGATGCCGCTGGTGTACGAAATATCGCAAACTTACCCGCTGGAGCTAAAGATTGCGCAGTATATCCTGCGCGAGTTGGAAAAGGAATTCGCCGTAAAACTGAACCCGCGGGAAGCATCCGGCATCGCACTGAGCATTATCAACGCCCGCGTGGACGCAAAGTCGCCGGACGCAGAAAACAGCGAGCTGAACCAAAAGCATTTTGACTATATTCAGGAAGAGGTCACCCGCATGATTGAGCGCGAGTTTCGCTTTGCGGTGGATCGAACGTCATTTGGGTTCGCGCGCTTCTCGACACACCTGCAGCACCTTTGCGAGCGCCTGACCAGCGGGGAAGAGGTCGCAACCGAAAACAGCAGGATGTACCTGACATTGAAGAAGGAATATCCGCAGATTGACGAGTGCGCAGAGAAGATTAAGACATTCCTGGAGCGGGAACTCCAATGCAGGGTCTCCGACGAAGAAAAGCTTTACCTTATTTTGCACATCAACCGAATCAGCGCGAATCAGGAGATTTAGCTGCTCCTGTTGGTGGGCGAAATAGAAAGCTTTCGTTATTCAGATTTCATTTCATTCAGAAGGATTGTTACCGATTTCGGGCATTACCTTCAGAGACCGTGCAGGTACCGCGCGGTTTCTGGAGGTTTTTTCATATCCTTGCTCGTGGGACGAGAAAATTTGCCGATCAGGCAATGAAAATGGAAGGGGATTATTCTATGGCAAACAACAAACAAATCGCGGAAGACGTCCTGGCCGCAGTTGGCGGTAAGGACAACGTAACGAGGGCGACGCACTGCATGACGAGGCTGCGCCTGAATCTCAAAGACCAAAGCCTTGCGAATCTCGATCGCGTTCAGTCGATCCTTGGCGTACTGGGCGTGGTGAAAACGGGCGGCCAGTACCAGATCGTCATCGGTAACAACGTGGACGAAGTCTACAAGGAACTCTGTCAGATCAGCGGTCTGGCCGAAGAGGCTGCGATCGACGAAAACCTCGACGCGCCGAAAGAAAAGTTTACGCTGAAAAAGCTCGGCGGCAACATTCTCGATTACCTCGCCGGATCGATTACGCCGCTGATTCCCGCGCTGATGATCGCCGTGATCTTCAAGATGCTGACGGCTGTCTGCGGCGACATGCTCGGCTGGATTCCTGCAACGTCTGATCTGTATAAACTTTTCACGTTCGTCGGCGACGCGCCGTTCTACTTTATCCCGGTTCTGCTGGGCTACACCTCCGCGAAGAAACTCGGTGCGAATCCAATGGTCGGCGCCGTGCTGGGCGCGATTTTGATTCATCCGACGCTGATTGGATTGGCATCCGCGGGAACCGCATTCAAGGTGTTTGGCATCTCCACCATTCCGCAGGCGTATAACTCCACCATCCTGCCGGTGTTGCTCTCCTCGGTGGTGCTCGTGTATGTGGAGAAATTCTTCAAAAAGATCCTGCCGCAGACATTGAAAACGGTTTTCGTTCCCGGCTTAACGATCCTCGTGATGCTCCCGATTTCGCTCTTAATCCTTGGGCCTGCGGGCGCATTCCTCGGCAAATATCTCGGCGCGGGCCTGTTCTCGCTGGGTTCGATCGGCGGCGTGCTGCAGATTCTCATGATCGCGGTTGTTGCGGCGCTGTGGGAGTTCTTCGTCATGACCGGCATGCACATGGTGTTCATCATGTTCCTGATCTCCAACTTTGGCGCGACGGGCAGCGAATCCTTTGTCAGCCCTGCTGCGCTGGCGGCGAGCATCGCGGTTTCCGGCATGGCGCTTGGCGCAGCGCTCCGGCTCAAGGACAAAGAAGAGCGCAGCCTTGCGTATAGCTATCTGGTCGCCGGCCTCATCGGCGGCATCACGGAGCCCGGCCTCTACGGTCTTGGCATGAAGTACAGACGTCCGTTCCTCGGCATGATGATCGGCGCGGCTGTCGCGGGCATCTATGGCGGCATCATGCATGTCACCGCATATGCCATCGTCCCGGTCGCGAGCTTCATCGCGCTCACGGGCTATGTCGGCGGCAATACGGCCAACATCGTCAACGCGATCATCACGGCTGTTATCGCCTTTGCCGTCTCGGCGGTCGCCACTTATTTCTGGGGGTTCAAGAAGAATGAGCCCGCGGTGAAAGCACTGAAACAGTAAAGGCAGTTGGATGTGTCGGCGCCGTGCTGTCAACGCGGCGTCGACATACACCGGAAAATGAGATAGGATAGAGCGTATGAAACGATTGTTGATTCGTGCGGACGATTTGGGATACTCCGACGGAGTGAACTGCGGCATCGCGCGGAGCGTTAACCAAGGCATCATCCGTTCGGTTGGCGTCATGGTTAACATGCCGGAGGTGGAGAACGGCCTACGTATGCTGAAGACGGCAGGCGTCTGCCTTGGACAGCACACCAACATCAGTTCGGGGAAACCGCTTTGCAACCCAAAGGATATCCCGAGCCTGATGGGGGAGGACGGCTGTTTTAAACCGACGCGGGCTTACTTTGCACCGGGTGCTGTGATCGATCCGAATGAGGTGACGCTGGAGATCGAAGCGCAGTATGAGCGCTTTTTCGAGTTAACGGGCATGACGCCGGGGTACCTGGAAGGCCACGCGGTGTTTCACCCGGTCTTTCTTACGTGTCTGGAGCAGGTCGCCAAACGCCACGGCGCAACCTATTCCGGCTTGCCGGAGAAGGGAAAACCAATGCGCGTCGGCAGCACGGACGTTTGGATGACGATGGAGAGCATGAACAACGATTATGATCCGACGTCGTCGCTGAAGCGAAATCTGCTGGAAGCGCAGGACGGCGATTGCGTGGTATTTGTTTGTCATCCGGGTTATCTGGACGATTACATACTCCGGCACTCCTCTCTCACGACGCCGCGCCCGCGCGAGGTTGCGATGCTGACCGACCCCGAAGTGGAACGGTGGCTCAACGATCAGAATATTCAACGCGTAACTTACTACGACTTATAAAATCAGGTGTTTATGGGATTATTGAAAGAGTTATTCAAGAAAGAAACAGCGAACTACGTATCGGGAACGATATATGCGCCTCTGGACGGGAGATATATACCGCTAGAAGAGGTTGCCGACCCGGTGTTTTCCAGCGGAATGCTGGGCAAGGGAATTGGTATTGAGCCGCAACGCGGTGTCTTGTACGCGCCTGCGGATGGCATTGTTACTCTGATTGCCAAGACGAAGCACGCGATCGGCATTACCACTCCGGACGGAGCGGAACTGCTGCTCCATATCGGGCTTGATACGGTAGAGATGAACGGAAACGGTTTTCAATGCCTCGTACAGCAGAATCAAAGCGTTTCTCTTGGTCAGTGTTTGATGCGGTTTGACCTTGACAAGATTCGCGAGGCGGGGCACGGAACGACCGTTCTTGTCGTATTGACCAATTCTGCGCAGTATAATGAGATTACGTTCGAGGCAAAGGCGGAGATCCACCGCTCGGAGGCAATCGGGCATTATAACAATTTGCGCAAAGAATAAGCACATTTGGAGGACTTTTTGAAAGCGAAACTTCCGTATCGGCTGGTAGCATTTGATCTGGACAATACGACGCTCTACCGCGGCGAGATGTCTGCTTCGACAAAACGGGCGCTACTGGCGCTCCGGAAACATGGCGTGATCACCGTCGCCGCGACCGGGCGGCATATCTCCTTAATCCCTGCGTCGATTCGCCGGAACAAGGGCATCGACTATATCATCTGCGTGACGGGATCGTCGATCTATAACGTTAGAACGTGCGAAATGACGCACCTGTGCCAGATGACGAACGAACAGGCGCAGCTCGCCGTCGATTGCTGCAAGCGCCTGGGCGCGAGGCTGAATCTTGTGACCCGGGAGCGCGCGCTGGCGGAGAAAGCGGCATTCCAATCGTTCGTGAAGAGTTCCGCCGTCAGAGGAAAAGAGAAAGGGAAGACATCCGTTAAGCAGGTACTGCGGCTCTTGAAGATGATTACGGCGTCCTCGCTGATGGCGGATGCTGCAGAATATTTAATCGCGCATCCGAATGCCGGGGTCCAGAAGATCGACGCATTTTTCGACGACGATGAACGGACAAACGACGCGGTGCGCTTGCTGCGAGAGGACGGAAATTTCGAAGTGGCCGAGTCGCCGCGATATCTGGAGATCACCGTTCAGAGCTGCACAAAAGGTGCCGGATTGAATCGGCTTTACGAACGGATCGGGTATACGGCGCAGGACGCGATTGCGTTTGGCGACAGTGGAAACGATTTGTCAATGGCGGAATTCGTCGCGCTGTTTGTCGCGATGGGAAACGCCGAACCCGCCGTGCTGCAACGCGCGGGCAGGATCGCTCCGGATGTACGCGACGATGGCTTCGCGGCGGTGATTTCGGACGTATTTGCTGTCGAATAAGCCGCGCGACCGTGAATCTCGATTCGGTTGGAACTCGTTTCGATTATGTTTCAGAAGATGGAATCGAGAGTTAAAATTTTATATTCAGATTGAGGATAAGAGTATGATTACCTTCGATTATACAATTCAAGATAAAATCGGACTGCATGCGCGTCCGATCGGCATGATTGCAAAGGCGATTGCCCCATATATGGACACGCAGGTTACGATTTCCAGCGGAGCTCAAACGGCGGACGCCAAGCGGATTTTTGCGATGATGGCGCTGCAGGCACGGCAGGGCGACACGATATCGGTTCTGATAGAAGGCGGCGAAGAAGCCTTGGTTGCGGACGCGATTCGGCAGGTATTTGTGACCGAAAACCTGTAGAGAGGGAGAGACATGTTGCGTTTACAAGGAATCGGGGCATCCAAGGGCATTGCAATCGAGAGCATCATTCGGTTTCAGCCCGTCTGCAACGAGATTGCACAAGAGAAAGCCGAAGATGCTGCCATGGAGCGGCAAAAGTTCCTCAAAGCGGTGGAAACAGCGCAGGAAGAACTGCAGGCGCTCTACGCATCCGCAAGCGAAACGGACCCCAAGGCTGCTGCGATTTTCGAGGTACACCAGCTGATGCTCTCCGACCCTGACTTTACGGAGTGCGTCCAAGCGGAGCTCTCCGCGGGATGGACGGCACAGTGGGCTGTTCGCCAGACAGCGGATCGGCTGAAGGCGCAGCTGGAGTCGTACGACGACCCATATTTTCAGGCACGCGCGGCGGATGTGGAAGATATCGCGCTGCGGGTAATTTGCCGCATTATGGGCGCCAACCAATCGGCAGACATACAGGATACCGGAATCATCGTTGCGGATGACCTGCTTCCCAGCCAAACCGTGCGATTCGACCGTTCAAAGGTCAAGGGCTTTGTGACGAGAGACGGTTCCTATGCTTCGCACGCGGCGATTCTCGCGCGCACGATGGGCATTCCCTGTATTATTGGCGTCGGAGATAAGTTTTCGAGTATTCCGCAAACGGGCCGAATCGCCATGGACGGCGAGACCGGCCAAATTGTGGTGGATCCGGGGGAGCAGGAGCGGGAAGAATTTCTGCAGTTGCAAGAGCGGTTCCTGCAACACCAACTGCTTTTGAAGCAATACCGCGATTTGCCGGCAATCACGCCGGACGGAAAACGCGTACTTGTCTGCGCGAATATCGGCGCACCGGAGGACTGTGCCGCCGTATTGGAAAACAACGCGGACGGCGTCGGGCTGTTTCGAAGTGAGTTTTTGTATCTCAACGGCACCGATTTCCCATCCGAAGAAGCGCAATTTCGCGCTTATCGCGCGGTGCTGGAGACGCTCACGCCAAAACCTGTGGTCATACGCACGCTGGATTTGGGAAGCGACAAGCAGGCAACCTATTTTTCGATTGGCGACGAAGAGAATCCGGCCTTGGGTTATCGCGCGATCCGTATCTGCTTAAAACAGCCCGGTATTTTTAAAACGCAATTGCGCGCGCTGCTTCGCGCCTCCGTATACGGCAAACTCTCGATCTTGATTCCAATGATCAGCCATATGGACCAGCTCCGCTCGGTTCGGGGCATACTGGACGAGGTGCGGCGCGAGCTGGCTGACGAAGGCGTGCCGTTTTCGAAGGATATCCAGATCGGCATCATGATTGAAACGCCTGCCGCCGCGATGCTTTCGGATCAGTTCGCGAAAGAGGTGGACTTCTTCTCAATCGGAACCAACGACCTGACGCAGTATACACTGGCGGTTGACCGGACGAATCCGCGCGTCAACGAGTTGTTTGACTATGCGCATCCTGCCGTTCTGCGGTTGATTGAGATGACGGCGAAGAATGCACATGCAAACGGGATATCGGTGCATATCTGCGGCGAATCGGCTGCGGACGTCGGGCTCACGGATTTTTACTGCTCGCTTGGGATCGACGAACTCTCGGTATCCCCCGGAAGCATACTGGAATTGCGCAAGGCGATTATTGAGGCCAAGGGCTCATCCAAATAAAAAAAACGGGGTTCAGCGACTGAGATATCCACCAAAGAGCAGTCCATTTGAATGAGAAAAATCTATGTTTATTCGGCTCCAATGTCCGCTTTTCGGGCAAATTCAGCTGATGTGAGGCATTTAGCAGCGCTGTGCGGACGGAACTCGTTGTAGTCCATCTGCCGGCGCTCGTTCTCGCTTCTGGTCTTGCTGCTATTTACTTTTTTACTGGACTGTTTTCTAATAGCAATCAAACCCCTGAAATCGCTTCCTTCATTTGACGGACATACCGCCCGATCACCGGCGCGGCGTCCGTCTTGTATTGCTCGGTTAGCCGCACGATCGCGGAGCCGACGATCACGCCGTCGGCAAAGCGCGCCATCTCTTTTGCCTGATCCGGTGTTGAAATGCCGAAACCGACCGCGCAAGGAATCTCCGGGTTCGCTTCGCGCGCTTGGCGCACCATCGTGCCGACGTCCGTCGTAACACTGTCTCGTTCGCCCGTTACGCCCAGCGACGATACGCAGTAGAGGAACCCTTCCGCTTCTTTTGCGATCATGGCAATTCGCTCACGCGAGGTCGGCGCGATCAGGCTGATGAAGTCGATACCATACGATTTACTTGCGGGTGTAAAGTCCGCTTTTTCCTCAAACGGGACGTCGGGAAGGATCAGTCCGTCAATCCCGGCATCGGCGGCGGATTTCATGAACCGATCCGTACCATAGGAAAACACGACGTTGGCATAGGTCATAAACACCAGCGGCACCGAAACGTCCTGCCGAAGCCTGAGAACCATATCGAAGATTCGGTCTGTGGTCACGCCGCCGGAGAGCGCCCGGGCGTTTGCCGCCTGGATGACCGGGCCCTCCGCCGTAGGGTCGGAAAAAGGGATTCCGAGTTCAATGAGATCCGCACCTGCGTTTGCCATCTCGCGTATGATTGCTGCCGTGGTGAGCAAGTCGGGGTCGCCGCATGTGATGAACGGAATGAACGCTTTTCCGTGCTGAAACGCTTCTTTTATCTTACTCATGGATTGTTTCTCCTCTGTATCGCGCGATTGCCGCGCAGTCCTTATCGCCGCGCCCGGAGAGGCAGACGACGATGATCTGATTCGGGTCCATCTGCGGCGCGAGGCGCATGGCATATGAAACCGCATGCGCGGACTCGATGGCGGGAATGATCCCCTCCGTGCGGCTGAGATACTCAAACGCAGCGACGGCCTCTTCATCCGTGACCGCCACGTATTCCGCGCGGCCCGTATCCCTTAGGTGCGCGTGCTCCGGCCCGATGCCGGGGTAGTCCAGCCCAGCCGAAATGGAGTAGACAGGCGCAATCTGCCCGAACTCGTCCTGACAGAATATCGACTTCATACCGTGAAAGATGCCCGTTCGGCCTACGGTCAGCGTCGCCGCCGTTTCCGGTGTATCGACGCCGCGCCCCGCAGCCTCGCAGCCGATCAGCCGGACGGACGCATCGCCGATGAAGTGGTAAAACGCACCGATGGCGTTACTGCCGCCGCCAACGCAGGCAATTACCGCGTCGGGCAGCCGACCTTCCTTTTCAATCAGCTGCGCTTTGATCTCCTTCGAGATCACTGCCTGAAAATCGCGCACAATGGTCGGAAACGGATGCGGCCCCATGACGGAGCCGAGGCAGTAATGCGTGTCGTCGATGCGCCGGGTCCACTCGCGCATCGCCTCGGACACCGCGTCCTTCAGCGTCGCCGTACCGCTGTCGACCGGGATCACCTCCGCGCCTAACAGGCGCATGCGGTATACGTTCAGCGCTTGGCGGACGGTGTCCTCCCGACCCATGTAGACGACGCACTCCAACCCCATCAGCGCAGCTGCCGTCGCGGTCGCGACGCCGTGCTGCCCCGCGCCTGTTTCGGCGATCAGGCGCGTCTTGCCCATCCTTTTTGCCAGCAGCGCCTGACCAAGCACGTTGTTGATCTTATGTGCGCCTGTGTGGTTAAGGTCTTCACGCTTGAGATAAATTCTTGCGCCGCCCAGATCGCGCGTCATATGATCGGCGCGATAGAGCCTGCTGGGCCGCCCCGCGTACTCGTTGAGCAGTTCTTTCAGCTCGCCTTGAAATGCGGGGTCGTTTTTATAATGCCGGTACGCTTCATCCAGCTCGATGACCGCGTTCATCAGCGTCTCGGGGATGTATTGCCCGCCGTAAATGCCGAATCGACCATTTTTCTGTTCCATATACTTTCCATTCAGCCTTTCTGCCGTACCGCTTCGACAAACGCTTTCATTTTTTCGTAGTCCTTGATGCCGTCTGTCTCCAGCTTGGAGCTGGAGTCTACCGCGAACGGACGGCAGCGAAGAACCGCCGCGCCGACGTTTTCCGCCGACAAACCGCCCGCGAGAAAAAACGGCCTGTCGATGTGCTCAATCAGCGACCAGTCGAACGTTTCCCCGGTTCCGCCGCCGCCGTGGTCGAGCAGGATAAAGTCCGCCGGAGACTCCGCCGCCCGCGCGACATCCTGCCGTGACTCCACGCGAAACGCCTGAATCACCTTGCGATCCGTCCGCTGCTTGAGCGACAGAACGTCTTCCATGCTTTCGCCGCCGTGCAGCTGCGCCGCGTCGATCACGCCGCTGTTCAGTAGCGCGAGAATATGTTCTATGGGCTCGTCGACGAATACACCGACCGCTTTGATCTCCCGCGAGAGCGCGCGCCGTAATTCGGCCGCCTGCTCCGCAGACACATACCGTTTGCTCGCCTTGGCAAACACAAACCCGATATAATCCGGCTGGAGTTCATTGGCAAACGCAATGTCCTCCGCCCGCCGGAGTCCGCATACCTTTATCTTTGTCATAACACGCTCCGAAAGCTCTCCAGCATCGCTTTTATGTCAGGCGCGCGCATGAGCGCTTCGCCGATCAGCACTGCATTCGCTCCGCTTTGTGCAACCGCTCGCACATCCTCCGCCGAACATACTCCGCTCTCCGAAACGAACAGGACGCCCTCGGGCGTGAGCGCACGGAGCCGCCTGCTGTTGAGCGTGTCGACGGAAAAGTCTTTCAGATTTCGGTTGTTCACGCCGATGATGCGCGCGCCCGCGTCCAGCGCGGCACGCAATTCATCCCCGTCGTGTGCCTCTACCAGTGCGGACATGCCAAGGCTGTCGCATAGAAGGATATATCGACGGATCGTTTCCACATCCAGAATGGCACAGATGAGCAGCACTGCGTCTGCGCCCATACACTTTGCCTGATAGATCTGGTACTCGTCGACGGTAAAATCCTTGCGCAGCATGGGGACGGACACTGCATCGCGAATTTCTGTGAAGATTGCGTTGCTGCCGAGAAACCACTTCGGCTCGGTGAGACAAGAGATGCAGTCCGCGCCTGCCGCCTCGTATTCGCGCGCGATGTCCAGATAGGGAAACGACTCCGAAATCACACCTTTCGAGGGAGACGCTTTTTTAACCTCGCAGATAAAGGAGAAACCGGTTTTTCTCAGCGCCGTCTCAAAGGCAAACGGCTCACGCAGCGGGATATCGCCCGCGGATATAAGCCGCTTCAGCTCATCCAGCGGAATTCGATCTTTGTCCGCCCATACGCGCTCGCGCGCGTACGCCGCCAGCTGATCGAGTATCGTAGCCATACGCTTTACGCCTGCGACGCGGCGCGGAATTCTTCGAGCTTGTTTCGCGCCGCACCGGAGTCGATCAGGCTTGCTGCAAGCAACACACCGTCCTGCAGGGAATCCGCTTTACCGCCGATATAGAGCGCCGCGCCCGCGTTGAGCAGCACCGCGTCACGCTTCGGCCCGCGATCCGATCCGCCCAGTATCGCGCGCGTGATGGCGGCGTTCTCCTCCGGCGTGCCGCCGGCGAGGTCGCTTTTTTCGCAGCGCGTCAGTCCAACATCCTCCGGCGTAATCGTATAGGAGCGGTATTCGCCATTCTCAAACTCGCAGACCATAGTCGGCGCGCTGAGCGAGAACTCGTCCATCTTGTCCTGCCCATAAACCACCATGCCGCGCTGCACACCGAGGCTGTTGAGCACGCGGGCCAGCGGCTCAACCAGAGACTCGCTGTAGACGCCGAGCAGCTGCAGCTGCGGGGAAGCGGGGTTCGTCAGGGGGCCGAGGATATTAAAGACCGTTCGGATGCCGAGCTCTTTTCGAATCGGGCCGACGTGCTTCATGGAGGTGTGGTATTTCTGCGCGAAGAAAAAGCAGATGCCGACGTTCTTTAAGAGCGAAACGCAAAGCTCCGGCGACTGGTCGATCTTTACACCCAGTGCTTCCAGGCAATCCGCCGTGCCGCATTTAGAGGACGCCGCGCGGTTGCCGTGCTTGGCGACCTTGATGCCGCCTGCCGCCGCAATCAGCGCCGCGGTTGTGGAGATGTTGAACGTGTGCGCGCCGTCGCCGCCCGTGCCGACGATGTCCATCACCTGCAGATCATGCGGCACTTTCAGCGCGTGGGCGCGCATCGCCGCCGCGCAGCCGGAAATTTCGTCTATAGTCTCCGACTTGGTGCTTTTGGTCGAGAGGGCGGCAAGAAACGCGGCGTTCTGCGTCGCGCTCGTTTCGCCGCCCATGATCTCGTTGATGACGGCGTATGCCTCGTCGTAGGAAAGATCCTGCTTGTCTACAATTTTTACAATCGCTTCTCGGATCATTTTTTTGCCTCCTTTGTTATGCGGATAAAGTTTTGCACCATGTTCGGCCCCTGCGGCGTGAGGATTGACTCGGGATGAAACTGCAGCCCGTAGACATGGTAACGCAGGTGCTTAACGGCCATTACCTCGCCGTCCTGCGTGCGCGCGGTGACCGATAGGAAGTCCGGTATCGTGTCCTCCAGAGCCGCGAGGGAGTGATACCGCCCGACTGAAACCGTCTCCGGGCATCCCGCAAACAACGGGCAGTCCGTGTCCAGCACCGTTTGGGATTGCTTACCGTGCATCAGCTGCTTTGCATACGATACGGTTGCGCCGTACGCAGCGCAGATGGCCTGATGCCCAAGGCACACGCCGAGGATGGGGATGGTGCCGCCGAGTTGTTTGATCGCCTCAATGCAGTAGCCCGCGTCCTCCGGTCTGCCCGGACCGGGCGAAATAATGATGCCGCTGGGGGAGAGTGCCAGCATTTGCTCCGGCTTCATCACGTCGTTGCGTACGACGCGGATATCCGGCTCGATTGAGCCGACGAGTTGATAGAGGTTGTAGGAGAAACTGTCGTAGTTGTCGATCAATAGGATCATAACGTTTCCTCCTCTGCCAACCGAATCGCCTTTATCATGGCGGCGGCTTTGTTCAGGCACTCCTGGTGCTCGCTTTCCGGTACGGAATCGGCCACAATACCGGCGCCGCTGCGGACAAATACCTTACCGTTTTTCTTGTACGCGATGCGGATGGCGATACAGGTGTCGAGGTTTCCGGAAAAGTCGAGATACCCGATCGCGCCGCCATAGATGCCCCGCTTGTTGTTCTCCAGGTCGTTGATCAGCTGGCAAGCGCGGATTTTCGGCGCGCCGGAGAGCGTGCCCGCGGGCAGGATCGCGTCGACGGCGTCCAGCGCGGTCTTCCGCTCGGCAATCTCGCCGCTCACCGTCGAACCGATGTGCATCACGTGCGAAAAACGCTCGATGGAAAGGTATTTTTCTACCTTTACACTACCGAAACGGCTGATTTTACCGATGTCGTTTCGGCCGAGGTCGACCAGCATGTTGTGCTCGGCGAGCTCCTTCGGGTCGGCAAGCAGCTCCTTCTCCAGCGCCAGGTCCTCCTCCTCTGTTCTGCCGCGCGGGCGGGTTCCCGCGAGCGGGAAGGTATGCAACACGCCATCCTCCAGCTTGACCAGCGTCTCCGGGGATGCGCCGGCGACCTCCATATCGCTGCTGGAAAAATAGAACATATAGGGAGAGGGGTTTATCGTGCGCAGCACGCGGTAAGCGTTGAGCAGCGAACCCTCATAGGCTGCCTCAAGGCGGTTTGACAGCACGATCTGGAAGATGTCACCCTCCCGGATGTGGTATTTCGCGCGTTCGACCATATTGCAGAACGTGTCTTTTTCAAACAGCGGACGAAATTCCGAGAGCAACCTGCCGGGGGTTGCCGCCGCGGGCTTTCCGCTTCTGAGCAGCGCGGCTATCTGCTGAAGTTCCAGCAACGCGCGATTATATTCCGTTTCAAGGTTTTGAAGCGAAATATTGACGCAGAGCACGATCTTTTGACGGAAGTTGTCAAACGCGATTACTTTGTCAAAGAGCATCAGGTCTACGTCGTGGAAGCCCTCCGTGTCCGCAGCGTCGAGGCGGAGCGTCGGCTCGGAATACTTTAGATAATCATAGGAAAAATAACCGACAAGCCCACCGGTGAACGGCGGCAGCCCCGGCATGCTGGCGCTTTTGTGTTCGTCGATGATTTGCTGGATATATTTGCCAGGTTCGGTCGTTTCAAAAGAGACCGAGCCGATCTTCATCCGCCCGTTTTGGCAGGTGATCTCCAGCTTCGGGTCGTAACCGAGAAACGTGTAACGCCCCCACTTTTCATGATCCGCGACGGATTCGAGCAGAAAGCAGTGCGTGGACACACTTTTGAGGATGCGCAGCACCTCAATCGGCGTGCGGATGTCCGAAAGGATCTCCTGACACACCGGTACGGTCTGATAGAACCCCTCGGCCGCGATTCGTTTCAGTTCTTCCAACGTTGGTTTTTGCATATCGTGCCCTTCTTTCGTTCCAATAAAAAACGTCCCTGACAAAACCTTTCGGTTCTGTCAAGGACGAATAATCTCTTATCCGCGGTGCCACCTTGATTTACGGGGAACCCGTACGCTTATCGGGATACCATCATATCCCCGGCAACTGACGTATGCCCATACGTTGCAGAATACTCAGGTATAAACCCTTTGACTGCACCCTCAGCGGTCCATTTGATGATTTGTGTTCCGCCTGTCTCTCAGCGCCGCAGGCTCTCTGTAGGAGCATAATCACCGTTATCTCCGCGTCATCGGTTTTGATTATATATAATATACAACGACAATCTCCAATGTCAAGACCTTTTCTTTCTCTTTTTTTCGTTGGCAATTGTGCGAATACGCAGAAGAATCGAATGAGACACAAGTGTTGAAGCAGCGAGGAGGGGGCGCTACTCCAATCTGGCCAGGCTGCATTCGAGCCTTGGCGGGCGGTCGCCGTCCCTCAAACCGTGATCCCAATTGTTGCTGAGAACGATTCATTTCCGAGCATTGTTCCTGAACCATATAACGGGGGTAGATCCATACGCGCAGGCCGTGTCGGAAGCCGATCGCCAGCAACCTGGTACCGCGGCGTGCGAGTTGACGGTTTTGCAAAAGGCAGTTATATTGGAGGCAGGAAAGCGCTGTTTGTGGATGTAACGTCTGGCAAGCAGCGTTTGCCGATTGGAATTTGATTGAAAAGGTGGAATTCTGTTTGAATCTTCTTTCCTACAATTCCCCGATCATGCGCTTTCTGGAGCGCGTGTTTGATATCCTCGTGCTGAATCTCATGACGCTGGTGCTGTGTATTCCAATTGTGACGGCGGGCGCCGCAATGACCGCGCTTTACAAGACACTCTTCGATATCCGACAGCAGAAAGGGCGCACGGTGATTGGCTTCTGGCAGACGTTCCGCGCGGAGTTCCGCCCGGCGCTGCAGCTGGGGCTGCTCGCGTTCGTTACGCTTGCCGCGTACGGCGCGTATCTCTATCTGCTCTATCCGCAACTCGCGGCGGAGCGCGCATGGGCATGGATCGCCGTCGCCGCCATCGGCGCGCTGTTCTTTTTTCCGATGACGTTTGTCTTCCCGCTGTTTGCTAAGTTTGAAAACACCGTGAAGAAGACCATTGTCAACGCGTTCTATATGAGCATTCGTCACTTCCCGGTCACGCTGCTGATGCTCGTGATGCAAACGGCATGGGTGTTTTGCATGTTTCTATTCCCTTATCAGGCGCAGACAATTTTACTTGCATGGTTCTTTCTCGGCATCTCGCTGCCGGCGTATCTTGGCAGCGGGCTGTTTTTAAAGGTTTTTGCGCATTATGCCGAGCTGGAATGAATGCCAAGGAAGTCGAAAGCCGGTGCTGGTTTGTTGAAAACAAGTGAATCTGTTTTCAAAACGGGATATCATGATCGCGTAAAATTGTGTTTCTCCGTCTCAAGCGCTATTCTAATGTTAGATTGAATTTCCCATTCTGTTTGCCGATCCGATCCGATCACGGGGAGGCTGTTTCGTGAAAAAGCGTGCATTCGTCCGACAAATCATACTTTATCTGGCTGCGCTGGTGATGCTGCTGACCGTGGTGCTGGTGGTTTACGCTGCGTCGTCTTATTCTATTTTGCGCACCGAAATCGAACAGAGCGCGGAAAATTTCCTGCAGGTGTATGGCGGCGAACTTAAGAGCCGCGTGCAGCAGATGGATCGCATTCTGCAAAACCTGCTGGTGCAGAACTATTCGGAGTTGCAGATCATCCGCGGGGCGGAGGAATCCAAGCGCGTCTACGCGGCGTTGAACATCAAGAGCTATATTGCGGACCTATTGCGCAGCGACGACACCGTTGGCGCGATTGTGGTCGCGGACGAGCGGTTCGACATCTGTGTGGACGCCGCCGCTACGTCGTTGAATTACTGGGATCGCGACGCGATGCGGGAATATACCCTTGCCAGCGCGCACGGGAAGGAGACGCCGACCGGCTGGACGTTTCTCACGCTCAATAACCAAACGTTTCTGACCCGGAGCTATATTTATAACGGCCGCGCGGTCAGCGCGTTCACCAGTACGGATGACGTGCTCGCGACCATTCCGCCTGGCGACTACGGCGATCAGACGTTTGTGCTCACGGACGCAAAAAACATCGTCGCGGACGCGACGGGCGAACCGCTGCCGGTGCTGGAGCCGGGGCAGGAGATGAGCATCGTCTCCTCGCCCAGAACACTGGTGGTCAGCTATTCCATATATCCGAACCAGCTTTATCTGCATTCGGTGGTGCAAAACCTCTCCGTCTGGCGGCAGGTGCGCAGCAGTACGGCGGTGGCGCTCGCGACCATCGTGTTTACGATTTTCTTCGGTTTCTTGATGATTCGCTACGTGACCAAACAAATGATTCACCCGATGAAGGTGATCACCGGCGGCATGGAGCGCATCGACAAGGGAGAATATGATCTTCGTATTGAAGGCGAGTTTGAGACCAGCGAGTTTTCGCATTTGAAAGAGACCTTCAACAAGCTCATGGACGAAATCGTCAACCTGAAGATCCAGAGCTATGAGAAGATCATTTCACTCAAGGATATGGAGCTGCGCAGCATTCGCCTGCAGATCAAGCCGCATTTCTTTCTCAACGCCATCAGTACGCTCTCCAGCATGAACAGCCAGGGTCGCGGCCAGCAAATCAAGGGCTATGTGGAAGCGTTGAGCAAGAACATCCGCTATATGTTTAAGTCTGGCCTGCACACGGTTACGGTCAAAGAGGAGATTCGCCATATTGAAAACTATTTCGATATGCAGGCGTTCAAATACCCCAACTGCGCGTTTTATTTCATCGACCTGCCCGCCGAACTGGAAGGCTGGCGCATTCCGCAGATGTTGATTCAGACGTTTGTGGAAAACGAGTTTAAATACGCGATCTCGGTCGATACCGTGCTTACGGTGATCATCAAAGTAAGCCTGAGCGAGCGGAGCGGGCAGGAGATGCTGCTCATCGAGATTGAGGATGACGGCAAAGGGTATCCGCGGGATGTACTGCGCTATATGAACGGACACGGCAGACCGCACACCGAGGACGGTTCCCGCGTGGGGCTCTGGAGCGTCAAGCGCATGATGTCGCTGATGTATGAGCGCGACGACCTGCTGGAGCTCAAGAACATTGAGCCCCATGGCTGTCTCAACCGCATCTGGGTGCCGGCGGAACCGGTGCACGAGTTTACGGAGGAAGGCGAACCCGCGGAGTTATAACAACCACTATGATTCTATAAAGGAGGTGCGGCAGATGCGACTTTTGATTGTCGATGACGACGTCCCGACCGTAGAGACGGTATGGGATTCCATTGCATGGCGCGACATCGGCATTACGGAAGTCGAAATCGCCCACAG